>NZ_JBHIRG010000002.1:0-221451 GCF_042196965.1 Bartonella sp. AA83SXKL | reverse complement strand
AAGCCCATTTCGCGGCGGCGCCCGTGAATGGTATAGCGATAAAGCCATTGAGCACCTCCATCTTTACGCTTATGAAGAAGCAAGCCGGCACCATCATTATATTTGCCAGCCCCCAATGTTGCGACAGCCCTTGCATTAAGACGATTCATAAGAACCATTTTTACTCCTTTCTTGTACAATTTTTACCCACACGCTAGCCCCGCTTTTGACGTGCAAGCAAGTGATATTAATTGATTCAATCTGAGAGGGTTTGTGATGAGAAAATCTTACTATATTCGGAGTTATGATTCAAGTTGAAAAAGGATGATTTATTATTATAAATCAATGTGTTGACAGAGCACAGCAGCACTATTATACACTTACCGATTGCCAATGTGGTGACAGCTTTTTTCTTAAATTGAGCAAGATGGGATTTTAATATATCAAGAAAAGTAAATCATATGCAAATTTATTAGATACATGAGTAAACTGCAAGATTTTCTTCTGTTCCTAGAAAATCAATACAAAGAGCAAAATAATTGATGGATAAATGGTTTTTTCTTATGTTAAAATCACAACTGTATATCAGTTTCTGCTACGAATTTGTATCGATGGCAATGCCATACAAAACTCAGAAATTTTATGATAAAAAAGTAAAGTCTTTGATTTTCAGATATTGCGTCCAATCACAGGAATCGCTATAAAGTGCAAGAGTTGCTATAAAGCGTGTTTTTTTTGGGGTATAGCCAAGCGGTAAGGCACCGGTTTTTGGTACCGGCATTCCCTGGTTCGAATCCAGGTACCCCAGCCAATTTTAGTGAAATTAGTTAATCAAAGTTCAGCTTGAGAGTGAATTAGCCCCCTTAACCATCTATTGCTATTCATGGAAAGTCTGGTAAGTTGAAAAACATCTATTTGTAGCGGGGCAGCTCTAAATAATGGTAAAGTTTTCTTTTAATATAGCTATCGCTTAAAGAACTCTTTTAAAAGCTTATTTTTTATAAGAGGGGAATAAATGATTTATGCGCACTTGCTTTAGAAAAACTATTTGGCTGGATTTTGCGCTCTATAGCAACACCAGCGTGCAATTTTTCGTATTCCACCATCTTCATTACGTCGTACAGCATAACAATAACGCTGATCAGGAAATATATTTCGTTGCATATCGCGTACAATATGAGCAGTATGGCCATAGGGTGCTACACAATCAATAAACCATACGTATTTTCCATTCTGCCAATTGACATCGGGTAAAAATTCTCCCTTTTTAAGCATAGATTGATGATTTTTCTCATCTAAAAAAGCCCAAGTGATAAAGGCACAAAATTCTCCACGTTCATTTTTATAGAGTTTATATTGCCCAGTCTGTAAGGCGGGTCCTATGTTGCGTTCGATATCCCAAATTCGCCAGCGGCGGTATAAGGGAGATGTAAGCATTAAAACCATCATAGCTCCTAACGCTGTAAGAGGGTCTATGAATGATGATGAAGGATTTTCATGCACACACATTAATCTTTATCTTTCCTTTAGAGATTGTTCTAAAATTTTGGTGATAGGTTCAAAGAAATAAGAAATGAGACGTCGTTTTGAGGTAATGACATCCGTTGTCACAGTCATGCCAGGGATAAATTTAAGATGTTTGTTATTCAAAGTGATATGATCTTGGTCAATTTTGATTAAAACAGCGTAGACACCATTAATTTCTTTATTATAGCGCGCTGTAGCGCCTACATTAACGACTGTACCGTGGATAACACCGAAACGTTCAGGTGGAAAGGCAGAAAACTTGATGTAAGCACGTTGACACTTTTCTAAAAAACCAATATCTCGATTATCAAAAAACGCTTCAACAATGAGACCACCTGCATCAGGGACAATACGCATAAGCGTTTTACCAGCTTCTACAAAGCCGCCCAAAGTATGGATACTTAAATCATCGATACGTCCATCAACAGGTGCATAAAGTGATAAGTGGTCAAGATGGTATTGAGTGCTATCAAGCTTTGCTTTTAATCCTTGAAGATTCAGTTCTGTTTCACGCGAAAGTTGCCGATAGCGGGCGATTTCATCGGAAATGAGACTTTTCCGTTGTTGGCGGAGGGTGTTTATTTCGGCGGCATTTTCTTCCAAACGTCTTTGATTGGTTAAAATTTCATGCTCGACATTTTTAAAATCATGTAAACGCTCTAAATAAACGGCTTGGCTAATGACTTTTGTTTCCATTAGGCTTTTTGCAGCCTTTAATTTCCCTTGGCTTAATTGACGATCATCTTCCAACCTATCTAATTGCGCATGTTGTGTTGCACCGCTGCGCTCGACGCGATCCGCTTGTGCTTTTAGCGCTCTTAATTTATCTTGGAGAGATTGAAGGGCTGCGCTAATGAGTTTTTCACCTTCTATTCTTGCAGTCGTGTTGCCAGAAGGAGGAGCTGGCAGATAGGCAAGCCCTTTGGTCACAAAATCTTTATCCAAAGGATCACTTTCATGCAAAGCTGTTAAAATAGCTGTTGCGATTTGTGCTTGAAGAGTTTGTTGCGCGATATCTGCTTGAACACGTGCGCACTCATTGAGGGCTTCACGAGGATCTAATTGAATAAGGAGATCCCCTTGATGAACAAATTGCCCTTCTTTTACAAGGATTTTTTCAATGCGTCCTGTATTTTGCGCTTGGACAAGCTGAACATAGGTGGTGGGAATAACACTTCCTTGCCCCCGTGCAACAATCTCTGTTTTTGCGATAAAGCTGCCGATCACAATAAAGAGAAATAAAGCAATCAAAACAGCAACCACCATATGAAGCGTTGGTGACAAAGGGCGCAAATAAGGAGCTTTATCTGCCATTTTTTGCCTCCAAATCAGTAAAGTTTAAGACGGTTGCATGCTGAGGAAAGAGGTCACTTTTGTGGGTAATAACAAGAACAATACGTTCTTGCGAAAGTTTATATAAATGCTCAACAATTTGTGCACTGACAGTGTCATCCAATGCGGAAGTAGGTTCATCCAAAATAAGAAGGCTTGGATTTATCAGAAAAAAACAAGCCAAAGCCAAGCGTTGGCGCTGACCACCTGATAAAAAACCACCTTGCTCTCCTACTTGAGTATGGAGTCCTAGAGGTAATTGAGTGATCAAATCATGGCAAGCACTAACATATAGTGCAGCATCGATTTCATCTTTAGTGGCATCTGGTTTAGCAAGAAGCATATTCTCAAGAATGGTTCCGGAAAAAAGGCAAGGATTTTGAGGAAAATACGCGATTGTGTCACGCACGCTACGGACATCAAAATTCTGTAAAGGTTGGGCGTTAATCAATATCTTTCCGCTTGTTGGGGGGTAGAGTCCACAAAGGAGCTTCGCCAAGGTTGTTTTTCCGCACCCTGAAGGACCAAGTAACATAATTGGTTGCCCAGGTTGTAAACAGACATCAAGATGATTGATAATGGACTTATCTCCATAAGAAAAACAGAGATCGTTGGCTTCAAGATGAGGAGGAGCGCTGAGTTGAAGAGGCGGCTTTTCTTCTTCCCATTCTGAAGGGGAGTTAAGAATATCGCCCAAACGAAGACGAGAGATTTTCAAATGCTGCCATTCTTCCCATAGGGATGCAAGGCTTAAGATAGGACCAGAAACATTTCCAGCGAGGAGATGAAAGGCAATAAGTTGCCCTAGTGTAATCTGGTTTTGAAGAACTGCCTGAGCACCAAAAAAGATAATAAAAATAGTGAAAAGATCACCAAAAATATGGCTCATGGCTCCATTGAGAAGATGTAATTTACTGGTTGTAAGGCTTTGATCTAAACTACGGGCTAAAGTTTCTTGCATGCGTATTGTATGAGCAGCTTCTTTTACGTGTGCTTTAATGGCTTCAAGATTGGTAAAACTTTCAATAAGGCGCGATTTATGGACAGCTTGCAGAGTGAAAGCACGGCGTAATTGGCGGCGCAAGAAGGGACCGACCAGCGCTAAAGAACCCATTTGTAAAGGTAAAATGATAAGGACAATAAAGGTCAGTTTCGGACTAATGGAAAAGAGTGCAGCAATATAAATAATGGCAAACAGAACATTCAGTACGGTTGTGGCGATGGTTCCTGTTAAAAAACCGCGAATTGTATCAACTTCTCCAATACGTGAAAACAATTCTCCTACTTGCCAACGGCGTAAAGTGGGCAAGGAGAGACTTAAAAGATGGGTGTAAATGCGCCGTCCAAATTCTAGCGTAAGCCGATTGGCTAAATAGGCACCTAAGTAGCCAGATAGAGTGCTAAGAGCTGTGCTAAACAGCATGATAGCAACCATCAAGACAACGATAGCATAGAGACTTTCAATACGCTGAAAAGGGAGAATACGGTCGATAATCGCTTGAAAAATAAAAGGATTCACCAAGCCCAGCAAACGCAAAACAACAGCAACGCAACTGAGTTCGATGACATAATAGATATATTTCTTTGTTGTTCTTGTAAACCAAGAGAATGATACTGGTTTTTCTTGTGAATGACTCATTTGAATTTATGATTTTGTTTAAGAGAAAGAGCGATTGATGTCGCATATTTAAACAGTATTGTAAATAGTATTATATTAACACAAAATATACATTTTGTGTTAATATAATATAAACATAATGTATTTATTGTTTATACAGTATTTTTATTGTTATTTATACAAATTATATTTGACTTATTATAAAATGAACAATAATGAATTTTCCACTGTATCGTTGTGATACAGTTATTTTTAATAATAAAAGGAGGATTTAAATGGGTAGTTCAAGCTCATCAAATGATTCAAGTAGTAACTCACATCCAAAAAGTTGGCTTTTTCCAGAAGATGATTATAGTACAGGCGCTCATGCCCAAGCAGCAGGTGCAGGCGGCATCATAGGAGACGTAATAGGAGGTATTGCTGGTGCAGTTGGAGGTCTTTTTTCTGGACCGGGAGGTGTCAGTTCTGGCTTACTCGGTGGAGCAGTAAGCGGCGGAATAGGAGGAGCTGGTGATGCCTTGGTAGATAAGTACAATCAATTTCATCCGAATTCGAGCTGTGAAGTAGGCGATTACGTTGAAGCATCGGCCATAAAGGGAGGGATAGGAGCACTAGGAGGAGCATTAGGTGGTTCAGTGGCAGGTCCTGTTGGTACGTTCACTGGAGCAGTAGGCGGCGGACTAACAGGAGCAGCTAACGGTTTTTTAGATAAGTATAATCAATGTCATCCAAATCCGAGTTGTCAAGTAGGCGATTACGTTGAATCAGCTGCCATAAAGGGAGGGATAGGAGCAATAGGAGGTGGAATAGCAGGAGCTTCTGGAGGTCCTGTTGGTGCGCTCGGTGGAGCAGTAGGCGGCGGACTAACAGGAGCTGCTACCGGTTTTATAGATAAATACAATCAATGCCATCCGTAAAGTGGAGGGACACTGTTTCTAATTTATTTAGAAAATAACGATAAAGATATTTCTGAGATCAGTGATATTGTAAACATACTTTAAAGCTATGGCTAAACTGATTTCAGGGATATTTTTGTGTATGATAATAGATATTTTATTTTGGATTCTTTGTCATGTATACTTTTATTAGTTCCTTAGTGACAGCAATTGCATTTGGATTTTTCATGTTTTTTTTCAATAGATTTAAAGGTGAGAACTGGAGTATAAAAAGGATAATATTATCAACAATTATATTTTTTATAATATATTATTCTGGAAGTTTATTAGTTAAATATATGGGAATTTTATAAAAATTATTTATATATAAAATTATAATTATTTGAGTTAAGTTTATTATTTGAATTATACTCTATTGCTCTCTCTCTATTAAATCATTCATAAAGTGGATGAAATTTCAGTCTGGATTTTTTGTTATGTATACTTTTACTAGCTCCTTAATGACAGCAATTGGATTTGGACTTTGCATGTTTTTTTACAATAGATTTAAAGGTAAGAACTGGAGTATAAAAATGGAAATATTATCAACAATTAGGTTTTTTATACTATATTATGCTGCAAATTTATTAATTGAATATACGGGAATTTTAAAATAATATAGAATTACGTTATTATCAGCATTTTATTATTTATCATAATTTATACATTTTACGAATTATATTTGATTTTTTTGCTAAATAGCATGCTCATCACATGATTCAATTAGTAACTCACATCCAAAAAGTTTTCTTTTTCCAGAAGAAGATGATTGTAGCGCAGGCTCTTATGCTCAAACAGTAGGCACAGGCGGTCTCGTGGGAGCCTTATTAGGAGGAGGGGCTGGGTGCAGTAGCTGGTCTACCTAGAGTAGTAGGAGGCGGATTATTAGGAGCTGCTATCGGTTTGATAGATAAGTACAATCAATGCCATCCGTAAAGTGGAAGAACACTGTTTCTAATTTATTTAGAAAATAACGATAAAGATATTTCTGAGATCAGTGATATTGTAAACATACTTTAAAGCTATGGTAATTGATTTCAGGAATATTTTTGTTTAAGACAATAGATATTTTATTTTGGATTTTTTTGTTATGAATAATTTTACTGGCGCCTTATTGGTAACGTTTATATATGGATTTTCAATTTTTTTTACAATAGATCTAAAGGTAAGAACTGGAGTATAAAAAGGAAAATATTATCAACAATTATGTTTTTTATATTATATTATTTTGGAATTTTATTAGTTAAATATATGGGAATTTTATAAAGATTGTTTATATATAAAATTATATTTAATTAAGTTAAGTTTATTATTTGAATTATACTCTATTGCTCTCTCTCTTAAATCATTCATAAAGTAGATGAAATTTCAGTCTGGATTTTTTGTTATGCATACTTTTACTAGCTCCTTAATGACAGCAATTGGATTTGGACTTTGCATGTTTTTTTACAATAGATTTAAAGGTAAGAACTGGAGTATAAAAAGGACAATATTAACAACAATTAGGTTTTTTATATTATATTATGCTGCAAATTTATTAATTGAATATATGGGAATTTTAAAATAATATAAAATCAAGTTGTTATATTATTTTAAAAATATAATTATAAGGTGTTATTTGTAGAGTTATTTATAAAAAATAAGTTATTATTTTTATATAATATTAAACTTTAAAAAATATTTACTGATTACAGTTAGACAGAGACTTTAATATTATTATCAATATTTCTGTTTTTTATTTCCTATTTTTTTAATCTTTTTCATTATTTCAAGCATGGGTTGTTTTGAGATTATTATCTTTTGTATAAGGATTATCAATTTATAGTTTTTGAAAAGTGATTGTTTGCTTATGTATCATGATTTATTGAAAAATAGGCAACTTTTATGAAATAAAATGCCTTATTTCTCTTAGATTGTTATTCATCGTCTTGTGAGAGAGGAAGTGAGGCGATTTCTGTATCAAGGGCATCCATAAAATCGATAATAAAAGCAGCATTCGTTCCCAAATCTCTTAGCAAATAACGAGAAGCAGAACGCATATCAACAAAAGTTGTATCCCCTTCATTGGTTAAGCGTATAACAATGTCTGAAATAAAACCAAGGTAAAAAGTTTTTGCCATTGTTTCAATATAAAGCGCATTTTCTTCACCTTTAAACTCTCGTTGAGCCACAACAGGCCAATCATAGGCTGCTAAAACATTAAGAACGGATTCGCGAATACGGTCAGGTGAGCCATCATAACGGCGCCCCGATATTTCTGGCCATTGTGACATCTGTATTGCTGCTTGTTCAGTCAAAACACTTTTGAGCGGTAAAGCATCGCTGGGACGTATTGTGCGAAAAAAAGCCGGCGGGCTTTGTGTATCGGTAGAAATATCGTAAAGAGCCGGTAAGGTAAACCAAAGTCCAAAAAAGAGCATCAATGGTGTGGCTGTTATCAACGAATAAATGATCCCTTTTAAAGCTTTCATTCCCCCTAGAGCACCATAGACCCACAAACTATGAAGTGCTTTAATAGCCAGAAAAAGAGAAATAATTACACAGCCAGTAGAGATTCCGATCAAAATTATGAAGTCAGTTACGTTAATGACGGAAAAACGTTGTAAAATGACTGAAAATAATAAAATAAAGAACGACAATCCACCAAATCGAGGGGACCATACTGCTGCTCTTGAAACGAACCGAACATATCTCTTCTTCATGAAGTTTTTCCCCTCGATTGTAAACTATAAGCCAAGTTTTTTCAGAGTGCTATCTTACAAAAAGCTTCTGCTCATAAACCAAAAATAAAGCACTTATTTTTGAGGTCAAGGATGCATAATGTCTTATAAGTTTCCAGTGGTTATTTTAGCACTTCATTGAAGGTAATCAGTATTTCTTCTATAGTTTATCATGTTATTGATGCGAATTTTATGGGAATGTTTGTAAATAAAAAGAAATAAACTCAAATAACAAGTTCTACGGTTGTTAGCAGCATATATTTTTAGAACTTTACTCTTGATTTTTCTCTTCTAATGGCGGGGAGTTTTTTCTGTCAGATAATGCGTATCAAATAGGATATGATGATGTGCAATAGAGATTTCATTCTATCTCAATAAAAAATTTAGGGATCTACAATCAGATAAATCTGAATTCGAATATTTGATTAATAGAGAAAAAAGATAACCATTTTGATAGGCTTCATGTATTTTATAGAAAGGAAGGTGTTGTACAAATGAGAGTTTAGTCCGTTTTTATTCATAAAATATGCGGCAGGTTGCAGATGAAAGAAAAGCTTCACTTTCTTTTTTTGCAAGGGAAGAAGGGACAAAAATACGTAAAATAACAAACCCTTCATTCAAATTTTTAGCAACCAAAACTGAATTGGCATTTTTTTTAGGTTTTGATTTTTTGAGTTCTATGATTTGTATTGGTTTTCCAATGATAAGATCGAGTGTCGCATCAGGGGCTGTTCGGTCATTAAGGCTATAGAAAATAATTCCGTTGTGTGTGTAGGCTGCTAATGACCAAAATTGTCGTGTTTTCAAAGCTTTTAAATGAACAGGTCCATTTTCAAGATTAAATCTGCAGACTTTAAGAAGAAAGAGTGGATCAGCAGATTGCTGAATAGGATTATTGGGCGTAAAATCGACAAATTGATAAGAGGTTCCAGATTTTTTTAGTGCTGTCCATATATTATCTTGTGCCCAGGTGGGGATCAGAAAGAGAACGCAAATATGAACAATAATAGCGCCAATGATTGCAAGAAGTGCGATATAAATAAATCTAGTCACAATTTATTTGTCCTGATGGGATTTGTTCTATTGATGGCATTGTAAGCGTTTGTAATGCCGTTGCTGAGATGATTGGGGTATCGTATAAAGTAAGAATAAGCCCGAATTCTTTTTGACTAACTGTTGCAAGCCAATTGCCGGTTTGCGGTGTGGGTGAAATATTAATGCGCAATGAGCCATCATGCTCATAGATAATATTGTCAGTGTGGAGTTCAAAAGGTATTTCTTTGGATGAAGTATAGGGTTTTAGGGATTTGTCAGCTGTATAAAGGGTAAAAAGACGGGTTTCAGGGATGGTGCCTTTGAGTAAATAATGACAGTGATGATGAAGTGGACGCCCTTGGTTATCTTGCCAAATCTGGAATTGAATACCTTCAGTTCGTCCGAGTGAAACAATGCCTTGTTTAGCGGTGCGGGCACGGGTATAAGGATCCATATTGGCTGTTCCCATTTGTGGATAAGCACTCCATTTTCCAATTCTAAAGAGTCCAAAATGAGGAAAGGAATTGAGCACATAATCGACACTCAGTTTTCCACATAAAATGGAAAAAGCGAAGATAAAAAAGAAAATGGTGATATTAAAAAACATCAGTGAATATCTTGAATTCAAAATGTTGAATCTCCAGTTGTTTTCATTTTCAAAGAAATTGCAGATGTTTTTTTCAGATCTTTGTTAATCAATCGCACAATATTCAATGTTTCAGGAGAAAGCGTAGAGGGTATTGGAGGAGGAACTTCAGAATCTGCATGGGAAGAAAGTACTGGGGGCTGATAAGGAGGAAGGAGAGAATCTTGAACACCATAGAGCTGTTTGAGCATGATATTTTGATGTGCAGCAAGCATGATGCGATGCCATATCATGGCAGGAACGCCACCCCCAAAAGCACGATTCATCGGTGAAAAGTTATCATTTCCCATCCATACGGCTCCCGTATAATTGCCTGTAAAGCCAACAAACCAAGCATCACGATAAGATTGTGATGTTCCAGTTTTCCCTGCGACGAGAGTCATGGGCAGAACAGCACGCTTACCAGATCCTCGTGTCGTGACACCCACCATCATTTGGTTCATATAAGCTGTTGATTGTCTGCTGAGAACTCGGTGTAACTTATTTCCGTTATGTTCGAAATCCCACACGACACGACCATCAATTGTTTTGATTTGCGTAAACCCATGACGATTACCCGCTATTCCTCCATTGGCAAAGACATTAAAGCCTGTAGCTTGATCCATGGGGGTCATATTGGAAGTGCCAAGAACCATTGTTTTGTGTGATAAAATATGCGCGTTAATCCCCATATTCTTGATGAGATCTATGATGGGTTGGGTATCACGGTTAAGATATTGATAGGTGAGATACACAGGGACTGTATTAATAGAAAAAGCTAAAGCTGTTGCTAAATCAATTTTTCCCAAATAACGACCAGAATTATTTTTGGGTGTCCAACCTCCCCAATTGATAGGAGCATCTAAAACGATTGTCGAGGGAGACAGTCCGTGTTCCAGTGCGGTTGCGTAAACATAAGGTTTGAATGAAGAACCAGTTTGCCGTCCGCCTTGTGTTGCTCTGTTAAATTGACTCTTTTTATAATCTTGTCCTCCAACAATTGCGCATACGGCACCGTTATTATCGAGTATAACGGTGGCTGCTTGTGTTACGCGATATTGTTGACCATACTGATGTAAATGATATGCAATTGATTCTTCTGCTGCTTTTTGAATATTCGGATCAAGGGTCGTTTGAATAATTAAACTATGGCTTGGAAGTTGATTACGCATTTTTTTGACTTCCTCGAATGCCCAATCAAGAAAATAATCTGGCTGATTATTTTCTCTTTGGGGAAGTGCCTTAGCAGGGTGGCGATGCGCATTGATAATTTGGCTCTTCGTCATAAAGCCACTATTAACAAGATTAGAAAGGACGACATTGGCACGTGTTTGAGCTGCAAAGAGATGACTATGAGGAGCATATTTTGTTGGAGCTTTAAAGAGTCCTGCTAACATAGCAGATTCACTTAAAGAGACATGACGTATGTTTTTTCCAAAATAAAATTTTGCCGCTGCGGCAATACCAAAATTGTTTCCTCCCATATAGGCTCGGTCAAGGTAAAGTTGTAAAATCTGCTTTTTGCTAAAATTTGCTTCTAGCCAAAGAGCAAGATAAGCTTCTTTGATTTTACGTGTTATGGTTCTTTCGTTTGTTAAAAATAAATTTTTAGCCAATTGTTGTGTGAGAGTTGAACCACCTTGCACCACACCTTTAGCTTGCATATTTTGTGAAATTGCCCGTGTAAGTCCTTGAAAATCAATACCCCAATGATCAAAAAAACGACGGTCTTCTGTAGCGAGAACCGCTTTAATGACAGTGTCAGGCATTTCTTCAACGGGGACAGAGATTGCCGGCAGTGCACCACGGTGCCCAATGGAATTTCCATAGCGATCTAGAAAAAGAATGGAAAAGTTTTTAGGAGAAGACCAATCTGTTTTAGTCAGTTCAAAAACAGAAATGCCCAAAATAGTGAAAAGAGTAAATCCCATCAACCCTAATGTCAGTATTTCATCGAGAACTTCAACGATAAAACGTTTCCATCCTTGAAGATGAAAATTTTGTGAGACGATTTTTGCCTTTTTCCAGAAAAAACTGTTAGCAGAACGAATGTGATAAAGCGCTGTGTCTAATCGTGCGTCTAATTCAATGAGAGCAGGACTATGAAATGGCTTACGGTGCTGCCCTTTCTTTTTTTTAAAAAAATCAAACATTTAAAGAGAGCCTATGGCAAAGCAATACAACCAAACAAATCTACAATAATTATATGGAGTAGAAGTATTTTTTTTCTATAGTTCTAACAGAGAAAGAATTTGTTTTAGAATTATTCATTTTTTGTAAGATAGTATATTAATATTTTATTATTTTATTGAATAAATTTTATTCTCATTATTAAAAATATTTTTTTGATTTTTTAAAAATTTGGAGTAATGTTAATATGTTCTTCTGTAAGATAGAGGATAGATTGTTTTCATTTGTGATTTTTTAATCGACCAAAAAAAACCATTATTTCTTTTATCCTTTATCAAGGAAGAGAAGAGATGGGTTATTGAAATATTTATGATGAAAAAAAAATTCTTGTTCGTAATAATAGCAGCTTTTTTAGAAGCAGATTCTGTTCTAGCTTCTGGGTGTGCTGAAGTAGGTAAGAAGGCTGCCGCGCAAGAGAGCGGGGTTCTCGTCCGTTCAAAACCGGTTGTTCAGGATGGAAAGGACATGTGTGCAATTGTGGTTGTTGTACCAGCCCGTAATGGTGAAAAGTTACGTCGTGTTGAGTTTTTTGTTCCTGCTGATTAGTCTTTAGCAGATGGTGTTGTGATGCGTATCTTAATTGTTGAAGATGATCGGAATCTTCACCATCAATTAGCAGAAGCTGTAAGACGTGCAGGATATGTTTCCGATAGTGCCTTCGATGGTGAAGAGGCTTATTTTTTAGGGAGCACAGAGTCTTACGACGCGGTGATACTTGATATAGGTTTACCGCAGATTGATGGTATTAGTGTTGTTGAAAAGTGGCGTCAAGAAGGGATCTCCATGCCTGTTTTAATGCTAACAGCGCGAGACCGTTGGTCTGATAAGGTGCACGGTATTGATGCTGGAGCTGACGATTATGTTGTGAAGCCATTTCATTTGGAGGAAGTGATGGCGCGCTTGCGAGCATTAATTCGTCGCACTACGGGACATGCGACGAGTGCATTATGTTGCGGAAATGTTTTATTGGATACAAAGACGTCTCGTGTTTTTGTGGATGGTCAATTGATTAAACTAACATCTTATGAATTCAGACTGCTTTCGTATCTCATGCATCATTGTGACAGGGTCATTTCAAGAACAGAGCTTACTGAACATCTTTATGATCAGGATTTTGATAAGGACTCGAATACAGTGGAAGTCTTTGTAGGTCGGTTACGGAAAAAGCTTGGAGTGGATTTGATTGAAACTATTCGAGGAATGGGATATCGCGTGAGAACGCGAGGTGATTAATGAATGTTTTTGAAGAGAATAATTGGTATAGGAGGTTCTTTTTTGTAATTACTCGATCTCTCAGTTTACGTGTTATGATCTTATCAACATTATGGGTTGTTATTTCTCTTTTATCGATTTCTGCAGTAAGTATTTTATTTTATAAGCGTTCGACTGAACAAAGCCTAGAGCGTATCCTTTCTGCTCAACTCTACAGTCTTATTGCAACAGTGACGGTGTCATCAGAAGGTACTTTAAGAGGAGGGGCTGGGATTGATGATATTCGTTATTCTGATCCAACAACAGGATGGTATTGGGAAGTTGTTGCGATATCCCATAATTTAAAAGGAAGATTGACATCCCCCTCATTGGGAACAGGCGAGATATTTACACCAAGTGATGTTGATATACCTTTTAACAATAAATTCTTTCGCTCTTATCGGATAACGGGGAACAATGGTCAAAAGCTACAAGTGATTGAGAGTGATGTTGTTCTTGATAATAAAAATCATATTGCACGTTTTCGGCTTGTTGGGAATATCGATGAAGCTCATGCCCAGGTAAAGGAATTTAAGCGAACTTTGCAAATTTTTCTTTGGAGTTTCGGTATCGGGAGTGTTCTTATTAATATTGCTATTATTTTCTTTAGTTTTCAACCGTTGAAGCTTATTCGACGTGCATTGAATGATATTCGCGAAGGAAGAGTTCATTATGTGAATACGGATTTAGTAAGCGAAGTGATGCCGCTTGTACAAGAGATGAATACTCTCATTAATAATAATCAGCGTATTATTGAGCGATTTCGCACACAGGTTGGTAATCTCGCGCATTCATTGAAGACGCCTCTATCCGTGATTATGAATGAGACAGATAAGATGCGCGGAGAAAAGGCTAGTTTGTTGAGAGAGCAAACGCAAATAATGCAAGCTCAAATCAATCATTATCTTCAGCGTGCGCGGATTGCAGCACAATGCGATAGTGTTGTCTATCATACGTCTGTTCGCAGTGTGCTTGAACGCTTGGTGCGGGTTATGAAAAAGCTTAATCCTGAAAAACAAATTCAATTTATTATGGATGTTGATGATATTGTTTTTTCTGGAGAGAAGGAAGATTTAGAAGAAATTATAGGGAATTTGATTGAAAATGCTACTCAGTGGTCTCGCGCAAAGGTTTTGATCTCTTGTTGTTTAGAAGAAAATGCTGAAGAAACAGAATATTTTAGTATCTTTGTAGAAGATGATGGTCCTGGTTTAACAGAAGACAAAATTGATGAAGCATTAAAAAGAGGGCGGCGGTTTAATGAAAGTAAACTAGGGTCAGGCTTAGGGTTAGCAATTGTTTCAGATATGGTCAGTGAATATGGTGGCAATCTCTTTTTATCACGTTCTGATTTGGGTGGATTGTATGCAAAAGTTTTATTACCTAAGATGGGAGAATAACATATTTTCTCCTTAAGCAAGAAATGTCTATAAAGTTTTTAAAGCAGTATTTTCAGACAATACATCAAAGAGTAGGGAAACATTGTTTTTAGTTTCTTTGTTTAATTGATGTATATAATAGATTTTATAATATTCTCCATGAAAAAATGAATTTTAATTAATTCACATCATTTTTCTCATGAAGAGGATAAAATGTAAGTGAGTTATTCTCTGTTCGTATTGGAAAAAAACGATATGCTCTTATTAATTTTTGCAGCATTTTTTCTGATTTTTCTGGCAAGTGTTCTTTTTCTTTCACTACGTTTTGACGATGAGATAAAAAAAGAATGGAAAGTTCAAACCGTGGATGGTTACAGAAGCCATAAGCGTATGATTGAGTTTAACAAGCTTTATATGCATTATAAAAAAAGAAATATTCTTAAGGCTTTAAGTATCTTGTTTGTTCTCCTTATGACATGGAATATTTATGGGCTGACAGGCAATCCAGAAGTGAAAAGTTATTTTTTTAGCGAATTAATGGATAAAAATCCTCAAACTCTTAGTAAGCAAGAAAAGCTTATTCGTTTACAAGTGCTTTTTTTCCGTGCACCTCATGATGGCAAGCTAGCAGATGCGTTAGCGGTAGGGTATCTCGAAGAAAGCCTTTTTCAAGAAGCAGTGAATACTTATTTAGATGCACTTCGTTTGAATGGAGAAACAGCTCCAAGGCTTGTAGGATACGGTTTAGCATTGGTTGGTTATGAAGGGGGAGTGATAACGCAAGAAGCGCAAAATGCTTTTCAAAAAGCAGCAGATTTAGCGCCAACAGATTTTTATCCACGTTTATTGTTGGCAGATGCATTGCATCAAGCAGGAAAAACTGCGCAGGCAGTGCAATTTTTACAAAGCTTTCTTGATACAATGCCTGAAAATTTTTCAGGACAATCACGTGTTAAAAAAATGATGATTCAGTTACATGATTTATCGAGTGATCATACAAAGAAAAGAAATCTTGCACCTATGTAGAAGATGTGCAAAGCTCTTAAAAAATAAAATATTGATACTTAGTTATAACGTATTTAAAATTTTTTCGCAGAGTGTCTATGAACAGTCAATCTTTAAAGAATTCTACCTCATGGAAGGTTATTTTAGAGCAGCGAAAAAAAAAGCGCTTACTGATCATATTATTATGTTGTTTGGTTATAACAATTGCAGCAAGTCTCATAGTGTATGCAATGCGTCATGCGGTCAGTTTTTTTAGAATGCCCTCTGAAATTACAAGAGAAGATATTTTAACGGAGCGCCCTTTGCGTTTGGGTGGCTTTGTTGAAAAGGGAACTGTTCAATATGTTGGAGAGAGAGGCGTTGTTTTTTTTGTAACGGATAACAAAAAACATGAAAAAGTAGTTTTCAATGGTGCCTTACCGGATCTTTTTCGTGAAGGTCAGGGGGTGATCGTAGAAGGGCATTTCGATAAACAGGGATTTTTTATAGGGATGCGTATTTTAGCAAAACATGATGAAACTTATATGCCTAAAGAAACAGCTGATCGTTTGAAAAAACATTACATTATGGAGAAATAATTCGATTGTGCTTGTCGAACTGGGTCATATTTTTTTAGCTGCAGCATTTTCAGTAAGCTTATTAGGGGCATTTTTACCTGCTTTAGGTTTTTGGTGGAGAGAGCGTTTGTTAATGCAAACAGTTGTTCCTCTAACATATATTACTTTTACATTACTGCTTTTATCTTTTTTAGTGATAATTTATGCTTATGTTGTATCTGATTTTTCTGTTTTGAACGTTGTTGAGAATTCTCATTCAGAAAAACCGATGCTCTATAAAATTACAGGTGTTTGGGGCAACCACGAAGGCTCTATGTTGTTGTGGGTTTTAAGTCTTGCTTTTTTTAGTGCATTGATGGCTTTTTTTAGCCAACATTTGCCAGAAGATTTTAAGACGCTTGTTTTAATTTGCCAAAGTTGGATTACAACTGCTTTTCTTTTATTTATTCTTTTTGTATCCAATCCATTTTTACGCGTAAATCCACCAGCATTGCAGGGAAGTGGTCTCAATCCTCTTTTACAAGATATCGCATTAGCAATTCATCCACCGCTACTTTATTTAGGTTATGTCGGTTTTTCACTTTGTTTTTCTTTTGCCGTTGCGGCATTGATTATGGGACATGTTGATAGAATTTGGGCGCGTGGGATTCGTCCGTGGCTTTTACTTGCTTGGTGTTTTTTGACATTGGGTATTATGGTTGGCTCTTATTGGGCTTATTATGAGCTAGGATGGGGAGGCTATTGGTTTTGGGATCCTGTTGAAAATGTTTCGTTTATGCCTTGGCTTTCAGGAACGGCTCTTTTACATTCTGCTCTTGTTCTCGAAAAACGAGAAATATTGAAAAGTTGGACTCTGTTTTTAGCGCTGCTTACTTTTTCCCTTTCTCTGATGGGAACTTTTCTTGTGCGTTCTGGGCTTTTAGTTTCTGTTCATAGTTTTGCTGTTGATCCAGCACGCGGGCAAGCAATTCTTGCTCTTTTATTTTTTTTTACGGGAGCTGCTTTTCTTCTTTTTGCTTTGCGTATCCCTATTTTAAAAACAGAAAGATTTTTTCAACCAATTTCACGTGAAGGGTTTATTGTTTTAAATAACTTGTTACTGACAACAATAACAGCAACAGTATTGATTGGTACGCTTTATCCTTATTTTATTGAGATATTAACAGGGCAAAAAATTTCTGTAGGGGCTGCTTTTTTTAACCTTACCTGTGGACCGCTAATGGTTTTGCTGTTGTTGTTTGTTCCGTTTGGGACAATGATGGCATGGAAACGCGGTGATTTTCTTGCAGTTTTTGAACGGTTGTGGTTTGTTTTTGTATTGGTTGGTATCGTCTGTTTTATAATATTTTATGCGACATCTGTGCGTGATATTTTTGCAGTTTTAGGGATTGGGCTTTCAGCGTTTGTTTTTTTAGGCAGTTTAGCGGATCTATGGGGAAAGAGTGGATATGGCAAGAGAGCTTTTTCAGTACGCGTTAAGAGATTTCTTGGATTGCCATGGTCTACTTTTGGTGCAGCAATAGCACATATGGGATTAGGCGTTACATTATTTGGTATTGTTTGCGTGGCAAGTTTTGGGCAAGAACGTATTTTAATCATGAACGTAGGGGATAGGGTGACGATAGCGGATAAAACGCTTCATTTTGATGCAGTGTATGATGGTGTTGGTTCGAATTATTCGACAATGGAGTTTTATTTTAAAATATATGAAAATAAAAACATTGTAGGTCATGTAACAGCCTCAAAGCGATTTTATTCAAGCCAAAATACATCAACAACAGAAGTTGGTCTTAAAAATCATGGCTTATCACAGCTATATATTGTACCGGGACATATCGATAATCGGGGTCTCGTTGTGCACGTATGGTGGAAGCCTTATGTAATATGTATTTGGTTAGGGGCATTCATGATGGCTATGGGGGGATGTCTTTCTCTTTTGGGGTATTGGTTTCGCATTGGCATGTACAATAAGGTAGTGCTTGCTTTAAATTTTGGGAAAAGATATTGAGATGAAAAAAATTCTTTGGATTGTATTTTTTTTAATTGCAACGTTTCCTTTTCGATTAGCAATAGCAGTAGAGCCGGATGAGATTTTAAAGGATAAGATTCTTGAAGCGCGAGCACGCCATATTTCATCGCATTTACGTTGTCCGGTTTGTCAAAATCAATCAATTGATGATTCAGATGCTGCTTTAGCACGTGATTTACGGCTTTTAATTCGGGAAAGGCTAAAAATGGGCTATAGTAATCAGCAAATCACTGACTTTCTTGTTGAGCGATATGGTGAATTTATTCTCTTGAAACCACCATTGAATAAGATAACTTGGTTTTTATGGTTCTCGCCTTTGATCATTATTATCATTGGCGTAAGTATCATATTTTTCCATTTCAAACGAAATAATCATGCGTTATGTGAATGAAAAAGAACAGTCAAAAATGTCATTGCATTAAAAAAATGTTACATAAAAGAAAAAATCAGATCATCTGCAATAAGCAGACAATCTTATTGTAATTATATTAGGGAATACTGAAACCTTACAAAACTTTAATAATTTAGACAGAAAACGGTAAGGTGTGGTATTTTATAAGTGATCGGAATTGGAATAAAGGTATGATTGAATAGGAGCATAGAATAAATGGTTAAAAAGGCTTTCTTTAAAACATTTGTCGCAGTGAGTTTTTCTGCGATATTGGAAAGTGGACTGTTTTTTAGTGGATGTACATCAAGCTTGTGGATGACAAAGGCTCATGCAAGTTCTGTATTTACTTCGTTAATGCAACAACAGGGATTTGCCGATATTGTTGCTCAAGTGAAACCAGCCGTTGTAGCAGTACAAGTAAAGAGTAATAAAAAGAAAGAAGATAGGTTCTTTAGCAACTTTTTTAGTGGTCCAGGACTTGATCAATTACCAGATCAGCATCCTTTAAAAAGATTTTTTAAAGATTTTTATGATTTTGATAAACCTAAAAATAAATTTCCGCACCAATCGCAGAGACTCCGTCCTGTTGCTTTTGGATCGGGTTTTTTTATTTCATCTGATGGTTACATTGTGACCAATGATCATGTGATTTCTGATGGAACAAGTTATACTGTTGTTCTTGATGATGGTACAGAATTGAATGCAAAGCTCATTGGGAAAGACCCAAAAACCGACCTTGCCGTATTAAAAGTGAATGATAAAAGAAAATTTTCTTATGTTGATTTTGGTGATGATTCAAAGCTTCGTGTTGGGGATTGGGTTGTTGCTATTGGGAATCCATTTGGTCTTGGTGGAACTGTGACAGCAGGTATTGTTTCTGCACGTGGACGTGATATTGGCACTGGTGTATACGATGATTTTATTCAGATTGATGCTGCTGTTAATAGAGGAAACTCTGGTGGTCCAACGTTTGATCTTAATGGAAAGGTTGTTGGGGTTAATACAGCAATTTTTTCTCCTTCTGGAGGAAATGTTGGGATTGCTTTTGCTATTCCAGCAGCGACTGTAAAACAGGTTGTACAACAACTTATTGAAAAAGGTTCAGTTCAACGTGGTTGGTTAGGTGTTCAGATTCAGCCGGTAACAAAGGAGATTTCCGATTCAATAGGATTGAAAGAAGCCAAAGGTGCTTTGGTTACTGATCCGTTAAAAGGACCGGCAGAAAAGGCTGGTATTAAAGCGGGTGATGTAATTATTTCAGTGAATAATGAAAAAGTTGCTGATGCGCGTGAGTTGGCGAAACGTATTGCAAATATTAAACCAGGAGAAATGGTAACCATAGGGATTTGGAGATCAGGTAAGGAGGAGAGTATAAAGGTTAAACTCGCTTCAATGTCTGAAGATGAAAGTAAGAAAGAGACTTCAAAATATTCAAATGGACAGAGTGATTTAGATGAAACATTGGAAGATTATGGTTTGATTGTTATGCCTTCTGATGATGGTGTAGGGGTTGTCGTAACGGATGTCGATACCGATTCAGATGCTGCAGATAAAGGGATACGCCCTGGTGATATCATTGTGACAGTAAATAATAAACCGGTTAAACGAGTCTCTGATATTATTAACACAATCAAAAATGCTCAGCAGTTAGGACGAAAGGCTATACTCTTACAAGTGCGAACAAATGATCAAAATCGTTTTGTTGCTCTTCCAATTTTCAAAAAATAAGGCTTTAGTTGTAGGACAAATGTTTATTAAATATTTGTCCTACAACATAATAAAATAATGGAGATACGTTTTATGAAGATACTCGTTATTGAAGATGATCATGAGACGGGGCATTATCTCGAAAAAGCATTTTTGGAAGTAGGGCATTCTGTTGATGTTGCTTATGATGGGGATACGGGATATGCTTTAGCAACCACGGAAAATTATGACGTTATGGTTGTTGACCGAATGCTTTTGCATCGTGATGGTCTTTCTATTATTGCTGAATTGCGCGCTAAAGGCAATGAAACACCGGTTCTTATTCTGTCTGCTTTAGGGCAAGTTAATGATCGTGTAACGGGGCTGCGTGCAGGGGGAGATGATTATTTGACAAAGCCTTATGCTTTTTCTGAACTTCTTGCGCGTGTTGAAGTTTTACAACGGCGGAAAAATCCTAAAGAAGCAGAAACTGTTTACTGTGTAGGTAATCTTGAGCTTGATCGGTTAGCACATACGGTAAAACGAGGTGATAGAAACATTCTATTGCAACCACGAGAGTTTCGTTTACTTGAATATTTGATGCGTTATGCGGGGCAGGTTGTTACACGCACTATGCTTTTGGAAAACGTTTGGAATTACCATTTTGATCCACAAACGAATGTTATTGATGTCCATATCTCTCGTTTGAGAGCCAAAATTGAAAAAGATTTTGATGTTCCCCTTCTCCATACAGTGCGTGGAGCTGGATATATGCTGAAAGTACCAGATAACAAAGCATGAATCGTTTGATTAATATAATGCGCACGACGGCGCTAAGGCTTTCAGCACTTTACATTTTATTGTTTGGATTGGTAGCAACAGGACTTTCTATTTATATGACGGCATTTTCTGCTTCATTGTTAACAGAGCAAACTGAACAGGCTTTACATGAAGAATTAAAGTATATTGAAAATGCTTATAATTATGGGGGATTATCCTTATTAATGCGCACTATTGATTATCGTTCAAGACAACCAGGAGCATTTCTTTATCTTGTTACAGATTCTATGGGGCGTATTTTAGCAGGAAATGTAGCACGTATTGAATTAGGTCTTTTGAATCAGAGTGGTTTTATTTCTACCTCTTTTTTGTATTCCCGTTTTGGAGAACATGGCAAAACAAGTGAACATCGCGCTTTGGCGGTTATTGTTGATTTGCCTAATGCTATGAAGATTCTTATAGGACGTGATTTGGATGAGCCAGAACGTTTTGCTGTTGTTATTCGCAAAGCTGTGATCATTGCACTTGCTGCAATGGTTGGAGGCGCTTTACTCATATGGTTTTTTGTTGGCAGGAGAGCTTTACAAAGGATTGATCATGTAACGGCTGCATCACAGCGCTTGATGGATGGTGATTTCAGTGGGCGTTTACCTGTTTCTGGAGTAGGGGATGAGTTTGATCGATTGTCAACCAATCTTAATGTTATGTTAGACCGCATTGAAGAGTTAAATATTGGTTTACGTCAAGTATCAGATAATATTGCTCATGATCTGAAAACGCCGTTAACGCGTCTTAGAAATCGCGCTGAAGAGGCACTTTCAGGAAATAAGACAAAGCTTGAATATCGTCAGGTCCTTGATAGGGTTATTGCAGAGTCAGATCAACTTATTTGTACGTTCAATGCGATTTTAATGATTTCACGTATTGAGGCCAGCAGTGCAATTGAACATCTTGAAATGATGAATATGAAATTGATCATTGAGGATGCTGTTGAGCTTTACGAACCTTTTGCTGAGGAGTCAGGTGTTTTACTTCAGTTGGGAGATATATTTGATAAAGAGCTAAAATTGAATCGTGAGCTTGTTGCACAATCAATTTTTAATCTTATAGATAATGCAATTAAATATGCGCCTAAAGGTGGAAGGCAAGCGAAGGTTTGCTTATCAATGGAATATCGTGATGAACATTTATTAGTTGTTGTGAGCGATAATGGACCAGGAATAGCAGAGGATAAACGTGAAAAAGTGACAGAACGATTTGTTCGTCTTGAAGAAAGCCGCACACAACCTGGGTTTGGGATTGGTTTAAGTATAGCAAAAGCGGTTATGAAGCTTCATGGGGGTGAATTGTTACTTGAAAATGCAAATCCAGGGCTTAGGGCTATTTTGTTATTTCCTTAAAGATATTTTTCTTCACTTTTCTCTTTTCATACGTAACAACTATTTTAAAAGTATAAAGCAATAGAAAGGAAAGAAAAATGCTTTTCAAGGGAGCGCAGACGAAACAAGCTTTTTTTAAAACACAGCTTCTCCCTTTATGTCCTCTCGATAAAAGTGGTTCCCAATGGTTAAAAGACATGGAAGAACAAGCAAGGAAAGAAGGTTTAGAATCGCTTGTTTCCATCATTTCAGAGAGTGGAACGCAGATTGATTTTATCAGTTCGGTTATGACCTTATCTCCTTTTTTGCGTGAGGTTTTAATTGCCAACCCATCATATCTTAGTGCTTTATTAAATGTTGATATAGAAACAAGGCTGAGCGAAATTATAGATGATATTACAGCTATTGATAAGGATGAAGCTATAAATGAAACTTCATTGATGGCTGCTTTAAGGCGCAAAAAACGAGAAGCGCATGTTCTTATTGCTTTAGCTGATTTGGGTGGTGTTTTTACTTACGAAGTTTCATGTGCTTGGTTGACACGTTTGGGCGAAGCAGCATTAAGTGTAGCACTACGTTTTCTATTAAGAGAAGCGCATGATCATGGTAAGATCAATTTATTAAGCCGTGAGAATCCAGAAAAAGACTGTGGTTTAATTATTTTAGGGATGGGAAAGTTAGGAGCAGGGGAACTTAATTATTCTTCTGATATTGATCTTATTGTTTTCATTGATGAAACATCACCTCATATTGGTAATCTTTCTGAAAGTGTTGACATATTTTCTAAAATGGTACGCCGATTAATCCGTATCATTCAAGAACGCACTGCGGAAGGATATGTTTTTCGTCTTGATTTTCGTCTTCGTCCAGATCCAGGATCAACCCCTTTGGCCTTACCAGTAAGGACTGCATTGCGTTATTACGAAGGGCGTGGGCAAAATTGGGAACGAGCAGCCATGATTAAAGCACGTCCAGTTGCTGGTGATAAGAGGGCAGGTTTTAACTTTCTCAAAGAGCTTTTTCCCTATGTGTGGCGGAAATATTTAGATTACGCTGCTATTGCTGATATTCATTCGATCAAACGTCAAATTCATGCGCATAAAAATTATGGTCAAATTGCAGCTTATGGGCATAATATAAAGTTAGGTCGTGGTGGTATTCGTGAGATTGAGTTTTTTGTTCAGACACAGCAGCTCATTGCTGGTGGACGTTTTCCTCAATTACGTGGACGTCAGACAGTTGCAATGTTAGCAGAACTTCACACGCTTGGTTGGATCAGTGAGAAAACGAGAAATAGCCTTATAAAAAGTTATGCTATTCTTCGAAATGTAGAACATCGTATTCAAATGCTTTTCGATGAACAAACACATCTTCTTCCAAATGATACTGCTCAATTCACGAGTGTTGCCTATTTAATGGGTTATCAAGACAGTAACAGTTTTATCCGTGATTTATTAAAAACACTTCAGGTTGTTGAAAAACATTATGCTGCACTTTTTGAGAATGAGCAAGAACTTGGTTTAGAAATTGGTAATTTAGTTTTTACAGGTGAAGAAGATGATCCAGAGACATTAATAACGTTAAGCCGTTTAGGTTTCGAAAGAGCAAGTGATATTTGTCGTATTATGCGCACGCTCCATTTTGGTCGTTATAAAGCAACGCAATCAGCCGAAGCACGCGAGAGATTAACGGAATTAACACCAGCTCTTTTGAAAGCTTTTGGTGGGACAAAACGAGCTGATGAGGCGATGTTGCGTTTTGATGGTTTTTTACAGGGCTTACCTTCAGGAATTCAGCTTTTTAGTCTTTTGCAGTCTAATCCTTCTCTTTTGGATATGCTTGTCCTTATTATGGGGGCTGCTCCACGTCTTGCAGAAATTATTGCACGCAGGTCCCATGTTTTTGATGGAATGTTAGATCCGAATATTCTTTCAGAATTACCGACCAAAACGTACTTAGAAAAACGGCTTGAATATTTTCTTGAAAATGTTCTTTCTTATGAGAAAATTCTTGACCATTTAAGGATTTTTGCAGATGAACAACGTTTTTTGATTGGTATTCGAATTTTAAACGGTACAATTACAGGAGAAAGAGCGGGTTTTGCTTTTACTGCGCTTGCTGATCTTATGATTACAAAAACATTTGCTACCGTTCAAGAGGAATTTTCTCGTCTTCATGGTCGTATTAAAGGGGGGCGTGTTGGCATATTGGGTATGGGGAAGCTTGGAAGTCGCGAATTAACAGCAGATTCCGATGTTGACCTCGTTTTGCTTTATGAACACGATAATGATGCAGAAATATCTGATGGAGAAAAGCCTCTTTATATCTCTCAATATTATACGCGTTTAGCACAGCGCCTCGTTTCTGCTTTATCCACTCTTACAAGCCAAGGTATTCTTTATGTCGTTGATTTAAGGTTACGGCCATTAGGCAATAAAGGACCTATTGCTGTTTCTTTTCCATTTTTAAAAAAGTATTATCGCCAAGAAGCATGGATATGGGAATATCTTGCTTTAACAAGGGCTCGAGGCATTGCAGGAGACCCTGATTTTTTACAAAAGCTAGAAAATGAAGTATGTGCAATTATTGCTATTTCTCGTGATAAGAAGGAAGTTGCAAAAGAAGTATGTGAAATGCGTGCCTTGATTGCAAAAGAAAAGCCGCCAAAAAATCAATGGGATTTAAAAACGATGTCTGGTGGCATTATGGATTTGGAGTTTATTGCTCAATTTTCTCTTATTACGCATGTCATTGAGTTTCAAATTGGAGCGACGACAGCGGATATTTTAGATCACTTACCAAACAGTTTTCTTAATCAGTCATGTATTGCTGATTTACATTATGCCTATCGTCTTTATACAAATTTGAGTCAAATTATACGGCTTTGCTTAAATGATTCTCTTGATCCCAATGATATGCCACCTGGATTAAGTGACCTTTTGTTGAATAGTGTTGGGGAACCTGATTTGCTTCGTGTTGAAAAATTAATTGCAGAAACTGGGCAATTGGTTTGTTCAGTTTTTACAAAAATCATGAAACATTAAAATAATTCTATAAGAATAAATAAAAATTATTAATTCCATTTTTATATATTAATTTTTTGTCTTTCATTTCATAGACGCTTGGGATGGTTAGAGTGAAGTTCTCTACTGTTTTTTCAAGTGTGATGAAAAAATTCTCCATTCTAGGTATCATTCTTTATACAAAAAGCGATGAGTGATTAATTTAGTGAATCATATTTTTTATGAGCGTTATCTCATTTTTTCAAAAAATTGACATTATAATTATTTATATTATTGAATATAATGATGATCAATATGAAGCTATAAAAGCTGCTATAGATTAATAGTTTCTGGAAATTATAAATAATATTTAAGCTTTATTTAAAACTAATTTTAATTTTTTAACTGTGTCATTTTTGCTATAGATTTTTTCAAAAAATTGTGAAACGATTTACCATTATTTATGTATCACATTAGCTTTTAGGGGAGCAATTATGATTACAAAGTATTTAGCCTCAACATCTCTATTTTCTTTAATTTCAATTTCTGTAGTACAGGCGTCGGATATCGTTATTCCTGAACAACCTGTTCCTGTTATTCCAGCGCCTGCTTTGTCTTGGACAGGATTTTATCTTGGAGGACAGATTGGTAACTTTTCAGGTAAAACAACTGCAAGTTATTTAAAACATGAGACAGGGATATGGAATCCAATTGGAAAGGAGAATTTACCTAAACTTTCTGGTTTTATCGGGGGAGTTTATGCGGGTTCCAATATTGATATCGATAATAGTTTTATTATAGGTATTGATACAGATATTATGTGGTCTGGTAAAAAGGATTCTAAAGATGTCAATCTACCAAAAAAAGGTCCAACTGAAGAAACACCAAAACCTATAGAAGAAACAAGTCTAACAAGAGATTTGCAGGAGAATGATTCAACAAGGCGTATTAAAGCTGTACGTCATACTTTAAAACAAAAATGGGCTGGTGCTACACGGGTGAGAGTTGGTTTTGCGATTGAGCGTATGATGCCTTATGTTTCCGGAGGGATTGCTTATACGCAGCTTCAGAATATTTTTGCGGCAGTAGCTGATAGCAAAAATGGAGAAGTTGATTTTTCTGATTGGTTGCATGATGAAAAAAAGACCATGATTGGTTATACCCTTGGAGGTGGTATTGATTTTGCAATGACTGATAATGTTATTGTGCGTGCAGAATATCGTTATTCAGATTTTGGCAAAAAGAAGTTCATACAGGATAAATTTGAAATGGGCTACAAAACAAATGATTTCCGCGTGGGTGTAGCTTATAAATTTTAATTTTTTGCAGAATTAAACACTTCAAAAGTCTCATTTTCGAATGAGGCTTTTATTTTTCAGGTATGTTCTAGTAAATATCCTTTACTCAAAAGAGCTACTATTTTATTCGAACAATACTTTGATTTATAAATATAAATTACTTTTTGTCATGTTAAGTGAGAGCCCCGAGTGTCATAAGATTTTCTCATTTTAAACCTATATTATATTGAACCAATCAAAGCCATGTCTTTTGCACGTCAAAAAGAGGGGGAGTCGTGAGATAAAAACATTAAAGAAAGAATAAAAATGCTTCTTATGAACTATCTTAAGTGCTAAAGGCTGTCGCTACATTAGGGGGTGGCAAAGTATGAGATTTGATACTAGCTTGCTTTTCCATAAACGTGAAGATGGTGTTGCTAAATGGACTTATCATTACATCATTCATAGGTGCCGTCGGGAAATGGGTTTTGGTGCTTTAAAAGATGCTTTTTAAAACCAACATGTGAATTGGCAAGCTAATGGCATTTTATTTTATTTGAAAGATCTCTCATACAATCAACTTTTCTGTTTTGCGGTATCGTAAAATATTTTATTTAATAACAAAAAGATCGCAAAAAAATTCTAAAGCACGTAAAATTACATCCGCAATGTAACTCAATAATAAAATAATTATAAAGAGTATTATAAAGTGATTTATAGGAAAAAATAGAGAGAAAATTAGGAATTTATTGAGACATAAAAAACATTATTACCTATGTCTGTTATCGAAATATAATCTACTATTTTTTATAACTTTTTTAATGTACGATAATAAATGTCGAGTGAGATAGTAATGGATCATTTCAAATCTATTTACGATAAATCAATCAACATCATTTGTTTATGAATCACAAGTAGGTTGGGTTATTGAAATTATATACTTTAGTTATTATTTGGCTTTTTTAGGCATTGATTTTCAGGTATAGATGCTGAATGAGCTTCTCTATTATTCTATAAAATATCATCATTGTAATAATATAAGGATTTTACGCATTAGATGCTTTTAGAGGAGTGTATGATGAAATTCAAAGCAGGGTTTATGTGTAGAGCTTTGTGAAGTAAATCACATGCGCAATTAGCAGCTGGAACCCGTGAGACAAGAATCCGGATTATTTATAAATCAGATGTGGTAGAATTTTCGTTCTTTAGGGCGGGAAGGAAGAAAACCGATAAGTTTGTAAAAAGCTAGTCACATAAGTGGGGCAGCAGATGGAACTGTCTGAGAAAAATTAATCTATTGACAGAGAAGGTGAAACTTTGTCTTTTAAGGAGAAAAAGGGAAATAAGAATTATGATTTTCAAAGGAATATGAAATAAAAATATTTTCGTTTTTTGTTGTTTTGGCAACTATGAAGGTGTTTAAAGATTAATTGTTTCAGTACATGCAATCTCGTTTTGAGGATTGATAATGCTATAACGTTGTAATTGGCAATGCCATTGATTTTGTAAGCGTTCAATGGAAAATAAATTAAAGCCTGCGGGTGGTTTTTTATCACCAAAAGCTTGTGATGCGGAAGGAACACCAACAATAGGAATTTTTTTAATTGGTCCTTCAATGTAATTCAATGTGGGTAAATGAGTATGTCCGTGAAGAATAAGCTCACAACCGTGATATTTTATAACGTCTAGAAAACGTTTTATATCCCGTAGTTTTTTATGCCAAGACGTCGCCTTTGGAAAGGGGGGGTGGTGAATCATGACGACACGAAAAAGGTTGCGCTGTGCTGCTTCCTTTAAAAAGAGCGGTAAAGTTTGCGCTTGCATTTTACCAAAATAGCCAGAAGCTTGAAAAGGCAATGTCGCAATGGCTGAAGAAGCTGCTATGATGGCAACATCTTTGCGAATGCGCATATAAGGAAAGACGCTTTTTTGAGGGATGTCACCTGTAATCCAAGGTTTAAAAAGAGTGCATGCTTTTTGTAAAGCGCCGCGGACATAGGCATCGTGATTTCCAAATGTTAAAGAAATATCTTGAGGTTTTCCTAGGTTAAGTAGCCAACGATGAGCTTGTACAAATTCTTTATCGAGAGCAAGATTTACAAGATCACCAGAGATCACAAGGTGATCAGGTTTTTTTTTGTTCAAGGCATCTATTACAGTTTCTAGGACATCTGTTGCCATCTGACTCTTACGTTTTTTTTGCCAGTTCAGATAACCGGTAAGACGCTTCCCAGAAAGTTCAAAAAGGGAAGGTTGCGGGAGAGGGGAAAGATGTACATCCGATATATGGGCAAGATAAAACATAAAAGCTCGTAGAGGATTAAAAACGATTTAAAGAATAAACATAAGATAAGTTAGTGCTTAAAGGCAAGAAAGATTGTAAAATGAAAATTAGCTTGCAAAAAAGAACGTCTCAAGCGGAATGTTCCAAATAGAATATCCCTAATAAAATATCATTGTGTTGTAGATTCACATATTTGTAAAAAAACATTTCTCAATGCGTTTGAGCTAACTTCACGACGGTACTCGATATTATAATGGAAAGCTTCTGTGAACTATATAGGGCTTACTGTACACTACCATCTCTACATTTATACAAGGTGCAAATAAAAAACATCATACTATTTTCCCCCAATTTTATGAAAATCCTTGCTTTGCTTTAAGAGGATTCATTAAGAGGTATTTCACTCTTTTCTTCAATGGTTTCTATCCATACAGCATCTCTTCTAATAATACGCAAGAGAATGTTTTTTATTGTTTTAATATGAGGATATTAGAAATAAGGAGAATTCCACTGTATTTTGAGTTATAAATCAATACGTTATCTAATTACAAAAGACAAGTAGATACGTAAAAAGATAAGCTGAATTTTAAAACTATTATACGAAATCTCAGACTTTTTAACGGCCTTCATAATACCACATGCTGTTCAACAGTAAAAGGCAAGCAAGCAGTGCAAAAAAACCAGAAAATACCGAAAAGTAAAAGGTATTGATTAAACGGGTTTCTGTTGCTTCTTTCAGAACAATTGAATGTGCTGGGGAAGAGGACGGACTTGTTTTTGATTGAATCAGCTTAAATGGAGGAAGATGAATGTTTTCTTTTCCTTCAGGGTGTAAACGTCCGATGTAGCCACCAGTGTGCTTAATAATGGGGGCTAGTTTTTTTTGTGTTGAAATCAAGTCAAACAACTCAAGATTATCGAGCATCCCTACAGAAGAAAGTATTGTTAAACCGCCATTTTTAATGGTAAAAATTCCTGTCTCATCAGTGGTCACAGTTGCAGTAAAAAGGCCTTCTTGCTCTTTGGTCAGAGTAATATTTTCTTTTTTTCCAGAGGGAAAGATTATTTCAGCGGGTTCTGGATGGTTTTTTAGAGTTTGGCGGCGAATTGTTAAATGATGATGGCTGCTGGTCGCACTTAATTTTTCTTCCTCAAGTTCTGGTTCTTTCATGAGCCAATGGGCAATACGACGATAAAGAGCAGCATAAGGACCACCGCCTTCGAAACCTCGTGCCCAAAGCCAACTTTCATCAGAGAGCAACATGCCTACACGTCCTTTATCAACATGCGAGAGAAGTAAAAGTGGTTGTTCATCGGCTCCTTTCATGAGGGCGATTCCGTTATTTATGTTTTGAATAGCAATTTGTCGCAACCACTGCCCCCATTGAGAAGCGGGAAGGTTAAGTGTTGCAAGACCCCTTGTGACAGGATGGCGCTCACCTTCTTTGGTTAATGTGGGGCGAAAAGGTTTTTCAATAATAGTTCCATTGGGCAATGCCGGTAAAATGCTTATTAAAGGTGTTTTCGCAAGTGAGTTTTTTTGGGTAAATTCAGGTCCTGTTACCATCAGCAATGCACCCCCCTTTTGTACATATTGGGCGATATAATCATAATAGATTAAGGGGAGAACAGTAGAGTGCTGGTAGCCATCAAGGATGATGAGATCAAAGTTATTAATTTCTTCAACAAAGAGTTTTCTTGTGGGAAAGACCACTAAGGATAATTGGCTTGAGGGCGTATTATCTGCTTTGGTGGGGGGACGCAAAATAGTAAAGTGAACAAGATCAATATTAGAGTCACCTTTCAAAAGGTCTCGCCATGTCCGTTCTCCATTATAAGGAGCACCTGAAATAAGAAGAACGCGTAAATTTTCTCTGATTCCTTCAATAATTGTTATGGCGCGGTTGTTTTTAAAGCTTAGTTCACCTTTGTGTGGATCAGTTATAACTTGGATAATATTTTTTTCAGCATGAGGAAGGCTAATTTCAGTTTGAAAAATCACGCCAGGAGTCACAGAATAATGGCCAATGTCTTGTCCATTGACGCTTAGTGTAATATTTGCTTTCTGTGGTATTGTTTTTTTGGCAGGGCCTTTATCTTCTACCAAAATGGAGAGCGTTTGTGGTTTGTTGACAAGGGCAAAGCGTGGAGGAGAAATAAACTTGATTTGGCGATCAAATTCATCTGAGTGCCCTGTAATCAGGGCATTGAGAGGTGCTTCATGATGAAGGTCTGATAGGTCAGGAATGTCATGCACTTGTCCATCGGTGATAAAAATGGTTCCTGCATAACGAGAGAGCGGTACATCAGATACTGCTTGTGTTAAAGCCTCAAACAAATTCGTTGAGGGCGCATACTGATTATCAGCAAGTTTTCCAGCTTCAATAAAGCGTGGTTCAAATTGTGGATAATGCGCCAATGCTTGAGTTAATTGCGCGAGCGCTTCATCACTGTCGTTTGTACGTGTTCCAAATGTTTGGCTTTTGCTGCGGTCAATAACAATTCCTACTGTGCTTTTCAGTGGTTCACGCTGTTCTTTTATGATCATTGGATTGAGCAAAGCAAGGATGAGGGCGCTTAATGCCATCAGACGAAATAAAGAACCTTGCCGTTGCGTAACAAGACCAACAACGACAAAAAGAATCGATATTCCACTTAAGAACAGAATCCAAATGAGTGGTAAAAAAGGCTGAAAAGTGAAAAATGATATCATTGCCTTCTTTCTCTTTTAAAGCGTTCCAAGAGTGCTGGAACATGAACTTGATCCGCTTTATAGTTTCCTGTAAGAACATAAAGGACAATATTTAAACCTGCACGAAATGCCCATAGACGTTGCATTGGATCATTGGGAACAAGGGGATATTTCCATGACCCTTTTTTATCGAGTGCCCAAGCACCAGCAAAGTTATTGGCAGTAATGAGAAGAGAACTTACATTATCGCCGCTGGCAAGGGAATTTTTATTTTTTTTGTTTGTTGATGAGGATTCAATCCATAAAGGTGAACCACGGTAGAGACCAGGAAAATCTGGCATAATATAAAAAGAACGTGCAACAACATGATCCGTTGATGCTGGCTCAATGGATGGAATATTTAACTCTTTTAAGATATCTCGTAATCTTTGCGTTTCTGGAGTAGCATCTCCTTCAAGATTAAGATTGCTCTTTATCTGATCGCGCGTGTCAAATAAAATTGTTCCCCCATGTTTCATAAAGTTATTTATTTTTTCAAGGCTTTTGGGGGTTGGTATAGGACTCTTAACATCAATTGGCCAGTAAATAAGAGGATAAAAAGAGAGTTCATCTTTATCGAGATCAAGTGCTGTAACAGAGCCGAGGGTAAGCATTGTGCGCTCTGCGATAAATTGACTTAATGCTTCTAGACCACTTTTACTCGTTGTATCAATTTCATGATTATTGGTTATAACATAGGCAAGATGTGTTGCACCAGCAGCTTGTACACTATCATATTGATTTTCTTTCGTTTGTGCATGAAGAGTTGGATCATATGAAAACAAGGCAATAAGACTTATAAAGGGGAGGAGAAACATATTACGCCGTTTCATGAAAGAAAAAATATCTCCTATCCATAAAATGAGAAAATTGTCAAAGGCGAATAATAAGATGGCTAATCCTAAAAGTGGGCCGATAAGATTTTTTTCTTTTGTATCGTAAGATAAAGGGCTTTTATTAAGAGATGTTGGCAATGATGATTGTTTCATCAAGTGCGACGAATGAGTTAAGAGATTGAGTGCATAAAAATCGTTTTTGACACCATAAAGTCCTGGGGGAGTATGGTAGGAAGGATGGGGTGGATTTTGAGAGTCAAAGATCAAAGGAACAACATCAGAGGGTGGTACTTGTAATTGTCCGTCAACGGCTATAGTTCGCCAAGGGTTTTGTACCACTGTTCTTTTTTCTCTGTGTGTTAGGTTTGTGTTTTCGTTAGAACCTAATGTGATTAATTTTTGCAGCATTTGTGCAAAAAAGCCAGAAAGAGGAAGGTTAGACCATGTTGGGTCAGGAGCAACATGAATGAGAATGAGGGTTCCTTTATCACGTTTTGCTGCGGTAATAAGAGGAGTTCCATCCGAAAGGCTAAGCCACGTTTTTTCAAAAAGATCTGGGGTTGGTTCTGCGAGGATTTGGCGCGAGACAGTAACATCTCCTGGAAAGGGAAGACCAAAGAAAAAGCTATTTTTTGCAAAAGGGGCAAGCTTTTGTGGTTTTGTCCAAGACATAATACTTCCAAGGGAACGTTGACCTGGGTGTAGTGGTATCGGAAGAAGGTTATCGTAATGTTCTGCGCTACTGAGTTTTTCTCCTGCAAAGCGGATGAGTGTTCCCCCTTTATTCACAAAATCAGAAAGTTTTTTTTCTGCTTTTGGGGGTATGTTAACAATGTCACCCATAATCAAAACAGATGGATTTTGTTTAAGCAAATGATCAATATCCGTTGAAAGTTCTCTTCCACCGGCTGTTATAAGCTGTGTATGACCTTGTAAGGCTTTGATAATGTAATAAAATGGAGCAAGTAAAGGCTGTGCCATTTCATTGGTATCGGGTGAGAGAAGAGCAACACGGCTTATCCTGTTATGGCTGTCTACCAAGAAGGTTGCAGCAGCATGGTTTTGATTGTTTATTTTTATCCAAGCGATATCATTGCGTAGTTCAAGTGGTACATTAAAAGGAACAAGTGCTGTTGTTTCTCCTTCAGAGAAATTGTTCGTAAATTGTCCGAGAAGTTGATTATTTGAATCGTAGAGGCTGAGTATAGCGGGAGTGTTACTGTGTGTTGTTGAGCGGATAATACGCGCGCCCATGTTTCCATTGTTATTTTCTATGGATGTTATGCCGGTTAAATCGGAAATATCAGTCAAATACCACAAGAAGTTTCTAGGTTTTAATTCTTCAAGAAGAGCAAAAGCTTGCTCATCTTCATTTGTTTGTAATCCATCACTTAAATAAGCAATATCAAGAGGTTTTCCTTTGGTTATTTTGCTGAGTTTTTTGAAGGCATGCACGCGGTTGACAGGCCAAGGACGCGGTTGCAAATGCATTAAATGCTGTTTTATAATCTTGGCTGGTTGGGGCTCTATATTGGAGATATTATTTTCAGCCGTTGCAACAAGATAAATATTTTTTTGCTGTTTTTCTGCCTGTGCAAGGAGCATTTCAGCGATAGAGATGCGCTGTTTCCATTCTTTTACAGAAACCCAACCATTATCAATAATGAGTGCAAGGGGTTGAGACCCGGAAAAGCTTATTGGTTTTTGATTCCAAGTGGGGCGTGCTAGAGCTATGATAACAAGTGCCGCTATGGTTAAACGCAACAAGAGCAACCACCAAGGTGTATGTTTTGCTGTTTCTTGTTGATGAGTTGGTTTGGGTAAGAAGCGAAAAGGGGGAAAAAGCTCTTTACGCGGAGATGGAGGAGTTATCCGCAACAGCCACCAAATGACCGGTAGGAACAAAAGCCCTAGTAACAGAAAGGGAGCAGCAAAACTCAAAGTGCCCTCCTTTTTTGCAATGGAGAGTCGCTCATTGTATTTGCAAGATGAAAAATGGTCTCTGTTAAAGGTTGATCTGTTGTACTAACGTGATAAGACCATCCTTGGCGTGCGCAAAAATTTACCAATTCTTGTCGCCTTGCGTGATATAGTTTACAATAGTTCTTACGAAGATCTTCTGCTTTAGTGGAAACATGTTTCTCTTTCGTTTCAGGATCCAAAAATTCTGTGTGACCTGTGTAGGGAAAGCTTTCTTCTGCGGGATCAGAAATTTCAATTAAATGAGCTGTCACCTGTTTTGTAGTTAAAACGGTTAAATGTTGGATGATTTTTTCAGGATAGTCGAGAAAATCACTCATTATAATGACATGTGAAAAGCGTGTAATCGTTGAAAAATCCGGAAATAAATTTTCATCTGAATGATTTTCTAAAGCAAAGGCTATTCGTTCTACGACATTGGATGTCATTGTGGGGGACATTAAGTTGGGAATAGCAATATGTTCGCCACTGCGTGCAAGAAGGGATGCCAAGGTAAGGGTAAGAATAGTGGCATGATTACCTTTAGAGATTTTAGAAAAGCGCGAACAGTAATGCATTGATGCGCTCTGATCAGGACAAAGCCAAACGGTTTGTGTCGTTTGCCATTCGTGTTCACGGAGATACGTATTTTCATCACGCGCTGAGCGACGCCAATCAATGCGGGTAATGGATTCTCCTTCCATATAGGGACGAAATTGCCAAAAGTTTTCCCCATTACCGCTTTTACGTTGTCTATGCCACCCGGTGATCAATGTATTAGCGATATGACGCGCTTGTAAAAGGAAATATGGCATTTTGCCAGTATCCTTATGCAGTTCATTTGCCAGCGACAATGGAGGCTTTTGTAAAACTTTTTTGCCAAGTGCCATTCAAAGAGCATCTTTCACAAGGTTATTGATAATATCTTTTACGGTTATATCTTCAGCACGGGCAGAAAAATTAAGAGCCATGCGGTGTTGTAATACGGGATAGGCCAATGCTTCAACATCATCAAGTGAAGGGGCTAAGCGTCCATAATAAAGAGCACGGGCGCGAACACAAAGTGAAAGGGCTTGTGATGCCCGTGGACCAGGTCCCCAAGAAACATAAGTATTAGCAAGGCTATTGTCTTTATGAGGGCGAGATGAGCGGACAATTTTTAAAATAGCTTCAATCACATTTTCTGAAAGAGGCATTTTGCGAACGATATTTTGAATTTTTTGCAATTTTTTGCCGGATAAAATTGGTTTTGCATTTGACTTTTTTTCTTTTGTTGTTTCTAAAATAATCCGTCGCTCTGTTGTGAGGTCAGGATAGTCAATATCGATTTGCATCAAAAAGCGATCCAGTTGTGCTTCAGGAAGTGGATATGTCCCTTCTTGTTCGAGAGGATTTTGCGTTGCGAGAACATGAAAAGGTTGTGGCAAATCATAACGGGTACCTGCAACAGTAACATGATATTCTTGCATAGCTTGTAAAAGGGCTGACTGTGTCCGTGGGGAAGCACGATTGATTTCATCGGCCATGAGAAGTTGCGTAAAAATAGGACCTTGAATGTATCGAAAAGAACGTTTACCGTCTTTATCGGAATCCATAATTTCAGAACCAATAATATCCGATGGCATTAAGTCAGGAGTGAATTGGATGCGTTTTTCATCAAGTCCTAAGACTGTTCCCAATGTTTCAACAAGACGTGTTTTTGCAAGTCCTGGAGCACCGACAAGAAGGGCGTGACCACCAGCAAAAATAGCGATTAAAGCATATTCGATTACCTGATTTTGCCCAAAAATAACTTTGTCAATTTCTTTTTGTAAAATATCCAATTCTTTGTGTGCCGTATCAATATCATCAATAATGACTTGAGCTTCATGATTGATATTGACCTTTTTTATAGAATTGGATGATGGATCATGTTGACTCATATTTCTTCCTTAAGGCGTTTGTCGCAAAAATGGTAATTTTCTCTGCATGATAATGGATATCTTATTGTTTGTAACAGAAAATGAGAAGAAATGAAGTATCATATGCCGTTTTTTTTCATATTCGTATAGAAGAGAAAAGTTTCTTTGGAAGAATAGACGTGCTTTATAAGGGATGTCTTAAAAAATTTGTTTTATGAAGAGAGTTTTTTAAAGCAATGAAGACAACTTTTTTGAAAGGTTAAAGGGTGAATATAAGACAGAACTTCAAACAGGTTGCGTGGTTACAACAAAGTGATATCCAAACACTTCTTCGTGTTTTGTCTGTGGAGGGGGAAGAGGCGCGTATTGTAGGGGGAGCAGTGCGCAATCAACTGCTAGGGCAGCCTATTAGTGATATTGATATTGCAACAACCTGTTTGCCGCAACAGGTTATTGCACGTGTAGAAGAAGCAGGATTTAAAGCTATTCCTACAGGGATTGCTTTTGGTACAATAACAGTAGTTGCTCATTCATGTTCTTATGAGGTTACAACGCTTCGCTGCGATATTGAAACAGATGGTCGTCATGCAAAAGTGGCATTTGGTCGTGATTGGAAAAAAGATGCTGAACGGCGAGATTTTACGATAAATGCGCTTTATTGTGATGCTGCTGGCAACCTTTATGATGATGTGGGAGGTTTGAGTGATATTGCTAGCCGAACAGTTCGTTTTATTGGGGTTGCAGAAGATCGTATTGGCGAAGATTATTTGCGTATTTTACGGTTTTTTCGCTTTTTTGCGTGGTATGGAGCAGGGCGACCTGATGTGCAAGGATTGAAGGCATGTGTTCGTTTAAAACACGGTTTAAAAAAACTTTCTTCTGAACGTATTTGGGCAGAAATGAAAAAGCTTCTTGCGGCGTTTGATCCAACGCGTGCTCTTTTATGGATGCGACAAAGCAGAATTTTGGCACTCATTTTTCCTGAAACAGAACGATGGGGTATTGATGCAATTCACGCATTGGTGAAGACAGAACAGGATCTTGGTTGGAAAGTTGATCCATTGTTACGGCTAGAAAGCCTTCTTCCTCCTGATCCCATACGTCTTCATGAAATGGCACAGCGCTTGCGTTTTTCTCTTAAGGAAACAACGCGATTAAAAGAATGGGCAGAGTTAGAAATAATAAACCAAAACTGTTCTGATCATTTTGTGCAAAAACTGATTTATTTTCATGGACGACAGCCAGTTTTAGATCAATTATCGTTGTCTGTCGCTGCATCACATCTTGATCATCTGGAAAAAAGTGATGCTTTGCAAAAAGCAGATGGTTATGTCAAGCTTTATCAACTTGCCAAAAAATGGCAAATTCCAACTTTTCCCATTAATGGTAACGATTTAATAAAGAAAGGTTTTACGAAAGGTGTACTTTTAGGAAAAAAGCTTAAAGAGCTAGAAATGATATGGATTGAAAGCGGATTTTTAATGGATCGTCATGCACTATTAGAAAAAATTGATTTATAATATTTCTGTTTATAAACTCACTGTTGTTTATATTTTTTAAGTCAACATATTAATTTATAATAATCATTATTCATGTGAAATAAGAGTTCACAATATTGTAAGGTTATTTCAAACCTGTTCATATTACATCAATCAAAGTTATTGCCTTACACGCCACAAGTGAGGAAAAATGATTACAGAGAGGAAAAATGTCTCTTATGAACCATCTCAAAGATAAGGATTCTCGAAAATGAGAACGAATAGAGGATAGTAATAGCGGTTTGCACTTTGTATGAGCATAAAGAGGTGGATGTCCAATGGATTTTTACTATGAGGAGTATTTAATCATTCATAGGTGGTGATATGAGGTGATATGAAATGGATGTGATGGGCACTAAGAAATGTTTATTTTACCAACACTTAATTGTTGGAAAATGATAGGCATTATACGCTCTAACTGTTCTTTATATGTTGTATTATTGTTTTTCGTGATAATTTATGTTTTTATAGGTTACAGTTTCTTTCATGATAACCAATTTGGCGTAATGCTTCTCCTGTTGTTATGGCTACGCTCATGGCGAGATTTAGAGAGCGTGCCTGTGGTTGCATGGGAATTTTCAATGTGTAATCGGCCGCTTCATGAACATAATCGGGAACGCCAGCTGTTTCACGACCAAAAAGTAAAACATCATTTCTTTGATAGCATATCTGCGTATAGCATGTTTTTGCTTTTGTACTTAAAAGCAACAGGCGGCGTTTAAAGTGTTTCATGGAGCTTATAAAATGTTGCCAATCAATGTGTCGTTCTAAGGAAGCATATTCGAGATAATCCAATCCTGCGCGTTTGAGATTACGATCCGACAGATTAAAGCCTGCAGGTTCAATAATGTGCACATGTAAACCAAAGCAAGCGCTAAGACGTAAAATCGTTCCAGTATTACCAGCAATATCAGGTTGGAAAAGAGCTATATGAAGTGTCATGTTCTCTGTAATATGATTTTTCTTTCGACTTTGTAAAGAAGCACCACAATTTATTCGAAAAATATGCTTTGAGAAATACATGTTTTTTACGGTTCATTTTTATTCCCTTTAAATTTCAGGGAAAAAGTTATGTATACAGGTCTGTTTGGGATCAGAGAGAAGCTCCCTATTAGGGGCTTCATTTTATTGAGCAATCCATGAAATGAATTGGCTCATTATGTTGAAAAATGGGATATTTAATAAGGTTAGATCATCAATTTTAATTAAAATCAACAAAATATGCTTTTTATGCAAAAACAGAAGCGAAAAAAATACTCATGCAACCAGTTGGAATTGAGGGAGGGAGAGATGCTGTAAATGTGTTAAAGAAATAACCGATAAGCTCAACTTGTTTACTGAGATATGGTCATAACAAGACTATGTTTCTTTCTTTAGAAGTGTTTATTTACATGCTATCTCTGATTTTCACGGGCGGGGGAGTAATTTTGATTGATTAATATGAATAGGTTTGAAATGAAAAAACCTTACGGTGTTTAGGGATTTCATTCACTCCGTAAAACGATGAGTTATCATTATAAAACAGTTTTTTGTATAAACCATACAAATGGCAGGAGTTTTTTACGGGGATGTTTTTATGGTTGAGGTAACGGAGTGATCAAGCATTGTATAATGGGAGAGGGTATGGTAAAAGAATGTTTTAGCAAAGTGTCTCTTTAAGTTAAGTCCATGGGTGAGCAAACGAGGCGGGATTTTCTGTTTTTGGTAACAGCTGTTGCAGGGACAGTTGGAATGGGAGCGGTTGTGTGGCCTTTTATCCGTCAGTTGCGTCCAGATGAAGCTGTTTTGGCATCTTCCTCTGTTGAGGTTGATCTTTCTGGTATTGAAGAGGGGATGTCGGTAACGGTAAAATGGCGAGGACAGCCTGTTGTTATTCGAAATCGTACGGCAAAAGAAATTGCTGATGCGCGCGCTACTGAATTGAGACTTCTAAAAGATCGTCAAGCGCGCAATCCTAATCTTGAAGGTGAAAAGGAAGCAACAGATTTTGCGCGTTCAGCAGGTAAAGGACGTGAAAATTGGCTTATTGTTATTAATCTTTGTACGCATCTAGGCTGTGTAACACTTGGGCAATCGGGTAAATTTGGAGGATGGTTGTGTCCCTGTCATGGGTCTGTTTATGATACTGCTGGAAGAGTGCGGTCAGGTCCAGCTAACTATAATTTGACTATTCCACCTTACCAATTTCTTTCTGATACTTTGCTCAAAATAGGATAAAGTCATGATAAGGTTTCCTCCTTATTGTCCTAAAAGTGCTCTTGTCCGTTGGTTTGATAAGCGTTTTCCTCTTCCTCGTTTTTTTTATAATGCATTTGTGATTTTTCCTGTTCCACGTAATCTTAATTACTTTTACACATTTGGCGGTATTTTAACCATTATGCTTTTATCACAGCTCTTGACTGGTATTGTCTTGGCTATGCATTATGTTCCGGATATTCATTTGGCTTTTGAAACTAGTGAACGATTTCGGCGTGAAGGGCAGTTTGGTTGGCTTTTTCGTCCATGGCATTGTGTAGGCTCTTCGTTTTTTTTTATTGCTGTTTATATCCATTTGGCACGTGGACTTTATTATGGTTCTTATAAAAATATGCGAGAAATGGTATGGGTTACAGGTATTTTTATTTATATCATCATGATGGCAATAGCATTTTTTGGTTCTGTGCTTGTTTGGGGGATGATGTCTATTTCAGCGGCTTCAGTGATTGCAGGGCTTTTAAAAACGATACCTTTGGTGGGGATATGGTTGCATGAGACACTTCTGGGTGGTTATGTCGTAGGACAACCAACGTTGAATCGTTTTTATGTTTTCCATTATGTTTTATCATTTATTTTGCTTCTTTTTGTGGGGCTGCATATTTGGGCAATTCATTGTGTTGGGCAAGGCAATCCAACAGGTCTTGCTATACAATCAGATAAGGAAACAGTTCCATTTTCGCCTTATGCGCTTATCAAAGATATTTTTGCTATTACTGTTTTTCTCATCTTCTTTGCCTGGTTTTTGTTTTATATGCCCGATTATATGGGGCAGGCTGAAAATTATAGTGTGGCAGATCCTTTAAAGGCACCTCTTCGTGTGGTTCCAGAATGGTATTTTTTGCCTTTTTATGCGATGCTTCGTGCTATAACTTTTGATATTGGTATTTTCTCTTCAAACTTTGTTGGTTTTGTTTTATTCGTCAGTTCGATTTGCATTTTAATTTTTGTGCCATGGTTAGACCGCTCTAAAATATGTTCAGCAAGATATCGACCTGTTTATAAAATTTTCTTTTGGGCGTTGGTTATTGATGTCATTTTTCTTGGTTGGTTGGGGTCAAGAGAAATAAGTGACAAAATTCTTTTATGGACACAATTGGCTACGGTTTATTATTTTATATTTTTTTTGGTTATTTTGCCGATTTTGCCAGCGTTTGAAAAAAATTGTTCTCTTCCTTCTTCAATTATGCAAGATTTAAAACAGAAAAAAAAGAGACTATGGTAAATGTCTTTGTCGGGTTGGTTGTTATTGTTGCTATGAGTTTTTCTGCTCAGAGTTTAGCGAGTGATGCCTCTGATCAGGAAGAGGGATTTATTTCTTTTCCTTTACAGGTTCCTAAAAAACAAGAATGGAGTTTTTCAGGTCCATTTGGGCTTTATAATAAGGCGCAATTGAGGCGCGGATTAAAGGTTTATAGACAAGTTTGTTCCAGCTGCCATGGGCTAAAATATGTGGCTTTTCACAATTTAAAAGATCTTGGGTATGATCAAGAACAGATCAAAGCTTTGGCGGAGCAATATGAAGTGCGCGATGGTCCTAATCGAGAAGGAAAATTTTTTAAACGTGCTGGGATTGCAACGGATTATTTTCCTTCTCCCTTTTCACATGAAGAAGAAGCAAGATTTATTTTGAATAGTGCTTATCCTCCAGATTTGACATTGATGGCACGTGCACGTGGGGTATCTTTGCCGTTTCCTGCTTTAATTACTGATGTATTGACTCATTATGATACAGCTGGTCCAGATTATATTACGGCTCTTTTAACAGGATATCAGAAGGCACCGAAGGAGATAAAAATTGCGAATGGTTATTGGTATAATCCTTATTTTATTGCCGGTAATTCTTTAACTATGGCTCCTCCTTTGAGTGATGGTATGGTTTCTTATGAAGATGGGACCCCAGAAATCATTGAACATTATGCGCGCGATGTTTCTGCTTTTTTGATGTGGGCTGCCGATCCTCATATGGAAATTCGTAAAAAAACCGGTTTTCGTGTTATTTTATTTTTAATCATTTTTGCAGGGTTTGTTTATATTTTAAAAAATCGTATTTGGTGTGGTTTAGAAGAAGAATTAGAGAAAGAAATAAAAGACGAAATAAAGAGAAAAGGGTAAAGCGACAAGGCTCAAAAGAGTATAGAGTATAAAGAGCATAAGGAACAAATCTTTTTATGATGCATTGAGGTTTTATAAAGTAAAAGCAAAGTAAAAATGGAGATGTTAAAATGAAAAAAATTGCATGTACTACTCTTATGTCAATTTTGATGGTTTCTAGTACTTATGCTCAGTCTTTTGAAGTGCCTTCAAAACCTGAAATGATCTCTTCGACGGGTATTGTACAGGTAGGGATAGATAAGTCTGTGCGTTATGTGACACCTTTAGCAACGGATTTTGTTGCTTCCAGTCTTATAGGCGCCAATGTATATAATATAGAAGATGAAAATATTGGTGAAGTAAAAGATATTATTTTACGTGAAAATAATATTGCAGGATTTGTTATTGCTGTTGGTGGTTTTCTTGGCATAGGCGAGAGTTATGTGGTCGTTTCTCCAGAAACAATCCAGATGACAAATGATTATGGTAAATGGAAACTCATTACAAATGCGACAAAAGATTCTTTAAAGAACGCTCCAACATTTAAATACGAAGGGCGTTGGACACGCTAATTTTATATTTCTATTCTTTAATGGATCAAGCTGTTGCTATCACAATCATATGCTAGCAACAGTTTTTTTGTTCTAAAAACTCTTGAGAATTTTTGCGACAAGATTCCAAGGAGCTATTACCAAAGTTTTCAAGATAAACTATTAAGACAGAGTGAAGATTTAAGTATTATGTTTAAATAACATGATATCGCCATCTTGCACAATGTATTCCTTTCCTTCATCGCGGGCTTTTCCTGCTTCCTTTGCACCGCTTTCTCCACCCAAAGCAATATAGTCATTATAGCTGATGGTTTGGGCACGAATGAAACCGCGCTCAAAATCTGAATGAATAACACCAGCTGCTTGGGGAGCTTTTGTACCACGCGTAATTGTCCATGCTCGTGTTTCCTTAGGCCCACAGGTGAAGTAAGTAATGAGATCAAGTAAATGGTAACCAGCGCGAATGAGGCGATTGAGACTCGGTTCAAAGAGTCCTAGAGCATTGAGATATTCTGATGCTTCAGCATCACTCAGTTGTGTAATTTCCGCTTCGATAGAAGCAGAGATGATAATGCTTTGCGCATTTTGCTCTGTTGCCATTTTTTCAACTGTTTGGGTAAAGCTATTTCCATGAGCGGCGTCATTTTCGCTTACATTAAAAACATAAAGTACAGGCTTGGAGGTTAAAAGATTCAAACTCTTAAGAATGTGGTGTTCATCGGAAGAAATATCTTTGAGTAATAACCGGACAGGGTTTCCCTGTTGCAGTATGTTTAATGCTTTTTCCATAATAGGTAAAATTGTGAGAGCTTCTTTGTCTTTTCCGGTTGCTCGTTTACGGATTTGTATGATTCGTCTCTCAAGACTTTCAAGATCCGCAAGCATGAGTTCGGTTTCAACCGTTGTCGCATCACAAACAGGATCAATACGTCCTTCTACATGGGTAATATCTTCATTTTGAAAACAGCGTAAAACGTGGACAATGGCATCGACTTCGCGAATATTGGCTAAAAACTTGTTTCCTAAACCTTCACCTTTTGAAGCTCCTCGCACAAGCCCCGCAATATCGACGAAGTTAATGCGTGTAGGAATCATTTCTTTTGAACCAGCGATTGATGCAATTTTTTCCATTCGTAAATCTGGAACAGCAACTTCACCGGTATTGGGTTCAATGGTACAAAAAGGATAATTGGCAGCCTGTGCAGTGGCTGTTTTTGTTAATGCATTAAAAAGAGTTGATTTCCCGACATTAGGTAATCCGACAATACCGCATTTAAAGCCCATGAGAGTCTTTCTTTTCTATTGATTTTATGGTCAAGATAAAGCTTCCTTTTTATAGCATATTTTCAGAAGAGTTATAGTCCTTGTCTTGCGATAAGTGAGAAAAAAGTCTAAAGTAGTAGGTATCTACTTTTTTACCTTAGTTCTTCTTACCTTATTGTTCTCCTTAGTTACAAGGATAAGAAAACTTCGAATTAATGTTAATATTGTGCTAAGTTTTTCATGGTATGCAAATCTGCATAAATAATTAATCGGAGAAAATAGAAGAGTGTTATCTCGTTGTGCCTTTTTAATTGCAGCACTTTTGGCTTTGGCTGGATGTGCTACACGTCAGTCAGATATGTCATCGGTACCTTTTCAACAAGTTCGATACATTCCACCAGAAATACAGGCTTTGTATGGTCCTGTAACGAATGAGACCTATTCGTTACCTGCTGTTGATCTTGCGACAATTGATCCAAAATATTGGCGACAAGAGGTGATTTATTATACATCTTATGCGCCTGGAACATTGGTTATCGATACGCAAGAGTGTTTTCTTTACCTTATTGGTGAAAATGGAAAAGCTTTGCGTTATGGGATTGGTGTCGGTAAAGAAGGCCTAGCATTTGAAGGTGAGGGGGTTATACAGCGCAAGCGTCGGTGGCCAAATTGGGCTCCTACTGCAGCTATGATGGCTCGAGAACCAGAACGTTATGGTCATCTTGGGAAAGGAATGCCACCAGGGCCCGATAATCCATTAGGTGCGCGGGCACTTTATTTGTTCAAAAATGGGAAAGATACACTTTTCCGTATTCATGGTTCACACGAATCGTGGTCAATTGGGCGTGCTATTTCAAGTGGGTGTATCCGTTTGCTTAATCAAGATATTATTGATCTTTATGATCGTGTTTCCGTTGGTTCGCGTGTTGTGGTATTGCAAAACAATAGGAGTATTCCTACAGTTTATAGTCAACAATCAAATGGTTACGATCCGCTACAGTCGACCATTCAGCCAAATGATTTTTTTTAATTTAGGGGAGAAGATTGGAGAGAGCCGTTTGAGTATTTTGGTTTGCTGTTCAATCTTCTCTTTCTCTCAAAAGAGAATAAAAGCCTTTCTTTTTCAAAGGTGTATACAAGCTTGTATTCTGTTCTATTTTTTAGCTTCTCACGTTGCCAACAGATTTTGCCTTAAGTTTATAAGAGGATTTTTTTAAGAGTTCTTATTCATATTCTTCACGCGACTGGGACATGCAAGCCAATGGTTCTAATTGTTTTTTATCGTTTGTGAAACTTCATTCATAAAGAGGGATTTATCATCTTTTATAAGGAGAGCGATATTTTTTGCGATTGTCTCTAAAAGAGGGGATAACCATTCTTGATCAGATTTGGTAAAATTTCCCAGGACATGCTGATGAACAAGTTCTTTGCTTCCAGGATGACCAATTCCTATGCGTATACGACAATAGTCAGTACCACAATGGGCATCAATAGACTTAATGCCATTATGCCCATTATTTCCTCCACCAATTTTTATACGAACTTTCCCCGGTGACAGGTCTAGCTCATCATAAATGATGATCAAATTCTTTAAATCTAATTTATAAAATCGCAAAGCTTCACCGATAGCTTGACCAGAAAGATTCATGAAAGTTTGTGGTTTTATAAGAAAAATTTTCTCATTATTTATGAAACCATTGGAGATTTCTGCTTGAAACTTCTTTGACCATGGAGAAAAAAAGAAGGACTGATAAATGGCATCAACAGCCATAAAACCGATATTATGGCGGTTATTTTGATATTGTAAACCAGGATTGCCAAGACCAGCAATAAGCCACATGTGTATCTTCAGTCAAAGTATGAGTAAGGGTAATGTCTCATAAATTAAGGCGGAAAAAATTCCCGCCTTTTGAGTTTTATGAAGTTTCCGTGTCTTCTTCATCATTTTCTTGTTCAGAAGTTTCATCGCTGACATCCATGCCAGCAGGAGCTGCAATGGTTGCAATGGTAAAGTCTCGATCTTGGATGATGGGAGTCACATCTTTTGGCAGTTGCACTGCTGAAATGTGAATAGAATCACCAATAGAGTAGCTGGAGAGATCAATTTCAATAGCTTCAGGAATAGCACTTGCTGGAGCTGTACATTCAATTTCGTGCCGAACAATATTGAGGACACCACCCTTTTTAAGTCCAGGTGCCGTATCTTCATTGAGGAAGTGGACAGGAATATTCACTTCTACAACGGATTTTTCTGAGATGCGCAAAAAGTCTACATGGAGGGGAAAGTCACGCACGGGATCTAATTGATAATCTTTTGGCAAAACCATAATTTTTTGCTTGTCAAGAATAATCGTTGCAATGGTGGTACGAAAGCCACCGGCATGAATTTTGTAGAAAATTTCTTTATAGGGAACTGTTATTGCCAAGGGTGGTTGTTTTTCACCATAAATGACAGCAGGAATAAGACCGTTGCGGCGAAGTTCACGGGAGGACCCCTTACCAACCCGCTCGCGTTTTTCGGCCTTAAGAGTGTAGCTTTTGCTCATAATTTAAGTCCTTTTTACATGATTGGAGATCCTTCAAAAACAGTAATAGTTTTTGCATGGATATGAAGATATGCGCTAACCAACAGCGATCACTCCATTCTGCGTTGCCTCCAAGGGTGTCTACGCAGAAGTTTGTTCTATAGTTCAAACTATTCATAGATGCAAGAGTTGTGGGAAAAATCGATGATTTCTACCGTTAAAAAGGAGGAAATGTTACAAATTACGGTGTAGATGGAGAATCAACCAATATGTGCTGGCGCTGATATGTTCAAAATCAAACACTGGAGATGTTATGAAGGTTGAGATTGCCTTGGGTGAGATGTCAGAGAGTCGTGCTTTGCATAAATCGATGCCAGCACTTCTTGACTTGGAAGAATTATTGGCGACACGTCTTCTTGTACAAGGTAATTCCGGTTCAGGAAAATCACATCTTTTACGCCGTCTTTTGGAGCAAAGTGCTAAGTGGGTGCAGCATTGTGTAATTGATCCAGAAGGCGATTTTGTAACTTTGGCAGATAAATTTGGTCATGTTATTGTAGAGGCTCAACGTAGTGAATTAGAATTGACTCGTATTGCCCATCGCATTCGACAACATCGAGTTTCAGTGGTATTTAATCTTGAAGGCTTGGATACTGAACAACAGATGCGTGCTGTAGGGGCTTTCCTTGGGGCACTGTTTGATGTAGAACGTGATTATTGGTATCCTATGCTTGTCGTTGTCGATGAAGCACAATTGTTTGCTCCAACTGCAGCAGGAGAAGTTTCTGATGAAGCGCGTAAAATTTCTTTGAGCGCTATGACCAATCTTATGTGTCGAGGACGTAAACGTGGTCTTGCTGGTGTTATTGCAACACAACGTTTGGCTAAGCTTGCCAAAAATGTTGCTGCGGAAGCTTCAAACTTTTTAATAGGGCGGACTTTTTTAGATATTGATATGGTGCGCGCTGCTGATCTCTTGGGAATGGAGCGTCGTCAAGCGGAAATGTTTAGAGATCTTGAACGGGGAAATTTTATAGCTTTAGGACCTGCTTTATCACGACGTCCCTTACCAATCATTATCGGTTCTGTTGAAACTTTGGCACGCTCTTCTAGCCCTAAATTAATGCCACTTCCAACAGAGCGGGATGATGTGCAAGAGCTCGTTTTTACTGCTTCACCAGAGGAAATTTTAACGCCATTTAAACAAACACGAGAGCCGATGAGGGAAAAGTCAATGCACGAGATGTTAGAGGAGGTAGTGCATAAAAAACAAGAGTTGTTGGAAGAAAATCCAAGTTTATTTCCTGAACTTTCTGATGTTGAGCGTGACGGGCAAGCAGAACATATTATTCGGGAAATTCTTGAGGATTCTGAAGCTTTTTATCGTTCAACAGCGGTGCTTTATCAAGATTTTTCAGTTCGTTGTCGTATCCATGGTATGTCAAAGGTTCCTTTTAATCTTTCACAATTTCGGCGTAAATTGGCTATTGCTCAGGCTTTTGTTGATGAACAAACGGCTGTCAGTGAACATTGGAAACATATTTTGCAGATATCAGAAAGTTTGGAAGAAGATGTTCAAGGAGTCTTCTTGAACGTGGCACAGGCCGCATTAGGGGGAAAGCCATGTCCATCTGATGCATTTTTAGCACGGCTTTATGGGACTCATTCTTTAAGCCGTGCACGCCGACTTTTAACCTACTTTGAAGAGCGTGGACTTATTGTTATTCACACGCATTTTAGTGGTCAACGTATTGTTGCATTTCCTGATCTTGGTGTTGAAACAGCACCAGGAGACCCCAGGGAACCACTTTAACCAAATAAGCTGGAAACCGATTGTTCTGCTGCTGTCCTTGCTATTGCTTCTCCCATAAGGTCGGCAATGGGCAAAACACGAATATTATGGGTTTTCTCAATAGTTTGTGTTGGCATAATTGAATCTGTAATAACCAATTCTTTCATCTCTGAATTGGCAATTCGCTCGATTGCATTACCAGAAAGAACACCGTGCGTGATATAAGCCGTGACACTATTGGCACCATGTTTAAGCAGAGCACTTGCTGCATTGCATAAAGTTCCACCTGAATCAACAATATCATCAAGCAAAAGGCAATCTTTTCCCGATACATCTCCAATGATATTCATAACTTCTGATTCACCGGGGTTTTCGCGACGTTTATCCACAATAGCGAGCAAACTGTTCAAGCGCTTGGCGAGTGCGCGCGCACGCACCACACCACCCACATCAGGTGAAACAACGATAACATTTTCAAGAGAATAATGCACTTTGACATCGCGAGAAATGACAGGAACAGCATAGAGATTATCCGTAGGGATATCAAAAAAACCTTGAATTTGTCCTGCATGAAGGTCCAATGTTAAAACACGATGGGCCCCTGCTTCCGTAATTAGGTTGGCAACAAGTTTTGCAGAAATAGGAGTCCGTGGTCCTGGTTTTCTATCTTGGCGGGCATAGCCAAAATAGGGGATAACAGCTGTAATACGACGCGCAGAAGAACGACGAAGGGCATCAATCATGATGAGTAATTCCATCAAATGATCATTTGCGGGATAGGATGTAGATTGCAAAACAAAAACATCTTGTCCACGTACATTTTCATGCAGTTCTACGAAAATTTCTTGATCAGCAAAGCGCTTTACAGTTGCTTTGCCTAAGGGGATGTTCAAATAATTTGCAACATCTTCAGCTAGGCGTGGATTAGAATTTCCGCAGAAAAGTTTCATAGTAGAACCTCTGAATCATCATGGTGGGAATGCGACACGGTTTTTAATTTCTTTTTATTAAATTGCAAGAGAACAATTACAAAAGCCTTACAATTTTATTGATTATTATTAAAGAGCTATGCAGTATGTTTTCTCTTTTTCCAAAAGTTTGTTACTTTTAGAGCAAAGTTTTTTCTCCATGCGGCAAAGAAATACATATTGATTAAGCTTTTTAGTTATTACTTTATAAAAATACTTTCAATATGGGGAATGTTTCATATTTAAGATGAATGAAGGGGAGTAATAAAAAGAAGTATCATCTTGCCTTCAATCATTATAACCAAACATTGAAAATGATCATAGCGAAGGCTATCATATTTTATGGGCTGGTAGATAATTTCGTGAAAAAAGCAAAGTACAATGGGATTTATTTTTCCATTTGGGTAAAAAGTTTAGTTTTGCAGTTTTGGTATTGTTCTCAAGCATAAAAGGGGCTCATCTTTTGTTTTTCAGCATAATAGCAGAAATTTGCCGTCCGTAATCGGGTTCGTTGCGGTGTATTGCACGGCGATAGGAGAAAAAACGCTGTTCATCTTGATAGGTACAAAGCTCTACACAAGAAGCATTAACACCTGCTTCTTTGAGTTGATTTATAATAAATGCCCATAGATTAAAATAAAAGCGATTTATTTTGTTTGTTTTTAAAAAATATTTTTGGTATTTGCTGTGGTAATCAATAAATTGGTCGTAAAATTCATTTGTTACTTCATAGTGATAAGGGCCAATACAAGGTCCCAGGACTGCTGTTATTGATTGTCTTTTGGCTCCTTGTTTTTCCATAACAGCAATTGTTTTCTCGATAATTCCATTTAAGCTTCCACGCCAGCCAGCATGAGTTGCAGCGATGACTCTAGCTTGTGGATCAGCAAACAGAATGGGTCCGCAATCTGCTGTAAGAACCCCAATAACGAGTTCTGGGGTGGTTGTAACCAGAGCATCAGCTTGAGGAGGTGCACCGATAGTTGCTTGATGAGCTACGACAACGTTACAGGAATGTATTTGATTAACTGTGACTAAATTTTGTGCTTCAATAGAAAAATAATTGGCAATCAAAAGACGATTCTGTACAATATATTCAAGTTGATCATTTGAACCTTTCCCAACATTAAGACTATGATAAAGATTTTTTGAAACACCACCTTGACGTGTAAAAAATCCATGTTTTATTCCATGGGTGTGTAAAGTAGAAAGATTTTTTGCAAGAATGGGATGAGGGATAGATTTCATAAAAGTTCCTTATGGAGATTATTTAAAGTGAGGATGGAGATGTTCATATTTGTCAATGAATATTTCAGATAATGATGTGTTTATTGACAAAAGCGCCGATCACTAAAATTGGGGAGGTATGGAGATATTTTTATCACTGAAATGTAAAACTTTAAATAATTTTCCCATCTGATCTGGACCAGCGAGCCGTTCGATGTCTTGGCGGATTTTGTCTTGCAAAGGAGCACTTTTGCCAACTCCAAGCTGGTTTGCGCGCTCCAGTAGCCCCATTTTAAAAAGAAATTCTCCTTGCTCTAAGATTTCAGCAAAACAGCCCTGTTCAAGAGCTATGTTTTTTAAAAAAGAAAAATCAACATGGGATGTTAAATCATGTTCACCAGGGGCATCAAAAACATCACGAAATCTATGTTTTGAGAGTGCTTGCAAGGTATCGCCAAAGGCAAGCTCACAAGCACCATAGTCGATAAGTAAAGCAGAACCCGTCACTTGCACTAAATGGTGGCTGATTTGTTGCATGAATTGATGCCGTAAGGGGGCATGTTCAAAAATTGTTTCGTCAGGCACTTTAGAACAATAGGTTTGTAGACAAGAAGAGGGAAGTTTATGCGGGGCAGCAATAAAGATGAAATCTCCATTTTGATTGACTGTAATGCGGCGCTCTTTCCATTCTCCATTGATTTTAATATATTGGTTGATAGGGAGTGTATCGAGAAATTCATTAGCAATGAGAAAGAGAGGTTTTGAAGGAATTTGATTAAAATTTTCAATGCTATGGATTTGTTTTTGATAAGAGCAAAGGCGCTTTTTTTGTTCTTTTGCAAGTTTTTTGCTTATTTCGATCAGAAAAATTTCAGCAGCATTAAATGCTCTTGTAGAAAGCTTTTGGATAGTTCGCAAAATGTCATCCATCAAAGTTCCACGTCCTGGACCTATCTCAGCGAGGATAAAAGGATGAGGATAACCTTGAGCTTTCCAGCTTGCAAGAGTCCAAATGCCAATCATTTCTCCAAATAATTGGCTTATTTCAGGTGCTGTAATGAAATCACCAGCACGTCCGAAAGGTGTTTGTGTTTGATAATAACCAAATTGAGGATCTGTAAGTGCCAACGTCATATATTGGCTAACAGTGATTGGTCCATTAAGGACAATAATTTCTTTAATTTTTTCTTTGAGATTGGCCATTTTCTGTCGGTTTATATTTAAAGGCGTGGAGAAGAAGATAAAACCCTACAAGAAGCATGGGAAGAGATAAAGCCATGCCATAGGTAAAACCAGTAGAATGGAAAAGAGTCGAAAACCATTCTGGATCTTCTTGAGGCGCACGGTAAATTTCAGAAATGCTGCGTGTTACTGCGTAGCCTATAATAAATGTTCCTGATACAGTACCGGGACGTTTTAATGCTTTGAACCCAAAAATAAGAAGACACAGGATGATGAAGAGAAGAAATCCTTCCATAAATGCTTCGTAAAGCTGGCTTGGATGGCGCGGTAAATAGTAAGGATCGAGAGGAAAACAAACAGCCCAAGGACGTGTAGTAATATTACCCCATAATTCTTGGTTAATGAAGTTGCAGATTCGTACAATGCCGATACCAAGAGGAGCACCTGCAGCAATGATATCAAACATGGCTCGTATGTTAATATGATTTTTACGGGCAAACCAGATCATAGCAATGATAATACCAATAAGTCCGCCATGAAAGGACATTCCCCCATCCCATACGGCAATAATAGCACTTGGATGATTAAAATAGTAAATGGGATTCCATACAAGAACTTGTCCTAAACGCCCTCCGACAACAACACTTATGGCAGACCAGACAACAAAATCTCCGATCTTTTCTTTATCCATAGGAGGATAGTTTCTATACCATAGAGATGTTTCTTTTAATAATTTTTGCGCATACCACCAAGCAAAAAGAATACCCAGCACGTAACCAAGTCCATACCAATGAAGTGTTATGGGACCTAGCTGGATAATAACAGGATCAAGAAAAGACGGAAAAGCAATGGCTGGACAAGACAAATTGTTCATGAGTTAAGCATCTTACATTATACGAGATGAATATGAAGTGACTCTGATGATCAGAAATGACAGATGAATACACAATGGTCAAGTCAGTAGGGAGGCTAGTCAGAAAGGGGGGGAGATTTCCACTGATTTATCGCGGTAAAAAATATGGTGATAAAAGGAATATTAAAAAATCTTAAACAAAATCATTATGAAAAATCTGCACAGTATGTAAAATATAGAGTAAAAGGAACAAATTACAGTATCTAAATGTTATGAGAATACGCTATAATGCGTGCGTCAATAATTAAAATTTAAGGAAAAAGGTTATGCGTAATGGATCAAATCGTATTCTTGATGAATTAGCAAAATTAGCAACGGATGCTGCTGACGTTGCGCAAGGCATACGACGTGAAGCTGGAACAGCTTTTCGTGTGCAGGCTGAAAAGATAGCAAACAAACTTGATCTTGTTTCTCGCGAAGAGTTTGAGACTTTTAAGGAGATGGTGCTGAAAATCCATGCTGATAACGCTGATTTGAAAAGACGCCTTGATGATTTAAAAAAAGATGATTAAAAAAACGCAGACACAAAAAAGTAAAATAGTTTAAAAAAAAGAATCTTCAAAAAAATATCCCCAATTTTTCAATATGATGCGTGAAACTAAAAAATGCTTAATCTTGAGTCTGTTAGAGCGGAGCATTTGTTTATTTTTGATTTTTTTTGGGGGTAAAATACATTTTTTTGAATCAGGGGGGCTGGCGCTATGAAATTGTATCAATACACTGAAAAGACTTGATGATTCGTTTTATGACTATCAGGTTGCCCTAAACAGCGCGATTGTGTTCTGGGTGTTTGTGTACTGTCGATGTTTTTATGTGTATTTGTTTGGTGTAAAGGTTCTGATTGTAGCAAAATGTTGTTACAGTTTAGACGGTTTATATTCTGTTGACAATGTTTTAAGATGATTGAGGATTGTGATGAGGCTTGCATTTTGCGCCACAGAAAGAAAAGAGCACCCTGTCGACTTTATCGAACAGATTGCCTGTGAATATGATTGGTCGTTTGAGCGGGATGCAGAAGATGAAATTAGCGTTTGTGTGGAAGGAAAACGCGCAAACTATCGTCTTGCTTTTTCATGGATGGAAGAGCATGAAGCACTTCATTTAGCTTGTTCGTTTGATCTTTCTATTAAAAATGCTCGAACAGCTGAAATACAGCGCTTATTGCTAGCAATTAATGAAAAGTTGTTGTTGGGACATTTTGATTACTGGCAAAGGAATAATTCAGTTATTTATCGACAAGGTCTTCTTTTGGCTGGTGGGATGCATCCATCTCATATACAGGTTGAAACATTATTGATACATGCACTTAAAGCCTGTGAAAGCCATTATGTTGCATTTCAGATGGTTGCTTTGTCGGGAGAAAGTGCTTACAAGGCACTGCAGTACACTTTGTTTGAAACTGTAGGGAATGCCTAAAATATACAGTTTGTTATTTTTACAGACGGTTTGCTGAAATATTGCTCATAGGGGGATATCAAGAATAGCGCGCAATCCCCCGAGTGGGCTCTCATCTAATTGTATATTGCCACCATGGCTGCGTGCTATGTCTTGAGCAATAGAAAGACCAAGCCCTGTTCCACTTGCATCTTGATTTCGCGCTTTATCAAGTCGAAAGAATGGCTTAAAAACTTCTGTGCGCATATTTTTATGAATTCCAGGTCCATTATCATCGATTATCAATATAAAAGATTCTTGTTGAGAGTTAGCGGTTAGTTTAACGGTCGTGCCGTAACAAAATGCATTTGATACAAGATTGCTGACCAAGCGTGTAAAAGCACGGGGACGTACTTGTATTTCTGTAGGACCTTCAATAGTGTAAGAAAATTGACGTTTGTGAAGATGAGCATCGGCGGAGAATTTTTTCATAAGAGCATTTAAATCAAAAGTCTTGACACTTTCACTTCCTTCACCACGAGCAAAAGCAAGATAATCTTCTAACATATTTTGCATGTCACTTACATCTTGCTCAAGCGGTTTAATATCAAAGCCAGTATTTGCTAATGCTAGCTGAAGTTTAAAACGTGTAAGAATGGTTCTTAAATCATGACTTACTCCTGAGAGCATCATGGTGCGTTGTTCGATTTGGCGTTCAATACGTTCTCGCATACGTAAAAAAGCGATGCCTGCACGACGGACTTCATCAGCTCCTTGTGGTTGAAATCCTTTTGGTAAAGGACGACCGCGTCCAAAGCTTTCTGCTGCTTCAGCCAATTGTTGAATCGGTTTGATTTGATTGCGTAAAAAGTAAATTGCTATCAGCAATAAAACAAGAGCTGTTCCTACCATCCAGCTTAAAAAAATAGCAGTATTGGAAGCATAGGCTTGGCTGCGTGGAGCAAAGACGCGTAAGATGTTGTGACAAAGGTGGATACGGATTTCAACAAGATCAGAATCTCCTACGGTATCAATCCAGAAGGGACGGTTAATTTGGCGGGTGATTTCTTCACTTAAAAAATAGTCAAGAATTGCAAAAAATGGCTTAGGTCCTGGAGGGGGTAAGGAGGTAGGAGATAGAATAGAAATATTTAATCCCATACGTTGTTGTGCAATACGCTTGATATCTTCATAGTTATCTTGTTGGGGATATGTTTCAAGAATATCAATAATGGCTGAAATATCATGCACGACAGCCGTTGAAAGACGCTCGGTTACCATTTGCCAATGTCGTTCCATAAAGACATAAGCAATGACCGTTTGCAGAAGCACCATGGGAGCGATGATAATGATCAAAGAGCGAGCATAAAGCCGTTTAGGCATTTTTTTCGTTAACCATCGAAGAAAAAATCTTAAAGGTTTGATCATTCTTGTGCCTATTCAATAGAGAGTTTATACCCTATTCCTCGCACGGTTTGGAGCCATATAGGCAGTGCTGGGTTTTTTTCGATTTTACGACGAAGGCGGTTGATCTGCACATCAATGGCACGTTCACTTATATTGCTGTCATCGGTCGCGAATTTATGGCGCGGAATTGTATCGCCTGCATTTTCGGCAAACATGACCATCATTTCTTGTTCTTTATCTGTTAATTTAATAATTTCTCCTCCTTTTTTGAGTTCGCGTCGTGAAATTGAAAATATATAAGGACCAAAAACTATTTGCTCAATTTTGGGTTGGTGAGGGGGAAAACCACGTCGTAAAATGGCGTTGATGCGAAGGAGAAGTTCACGAGGGTCAAACGGCTTAGCCAGATAATCATCTGCCCCTGCTTCTAATCCACGGATACGATTGTCTATTTCTGATAAAGCTGTTAACATGAAGATAGGGACATCTTTTGTTTGGCGGAGTGAATGAGTGAGATCAATACCGTTTTCGCCAGGCATCATGACATCAACAATAAGAAGATCAAAATCTAAACTTGCCAACAGTCGTCTTGCTTCATTCGCATTGGCTGAAACTGAAACACGAAATCCATTTTTAATGAGAAACTGAAATAAAAGATTGCGAATACGTGTATCGTCATCAATCACAAGAAGGTGAGGGGCATCGTCACACAAAACTTGAACGTGATTGCTCATTCTTAAAAAAACCTTGATAAAAATTTAGTTTACACAAAATGCAAGTTTACATAAGTTGTATAAAGCTGTCGAGCAGCACCTTTACCTTAAAAGAGAGAAAGTTTTATTTATAAATTTAAAAAAGTTATTTTTGAAAAGGATATTATGGGTAGTCTTAATATACATATTATTCCAGTTACAACATTCCAACAAAATTGTACTTTGCTTTTTGATAGTGAATGTAAAACGGGGGTTCTCGTTGATCCTGGTGGTGATTGGCCGCGGATTCAAGACGTAATCGAAAAGAATGGTGTTATCGTTGAGGCTATTTGGATAACACATGGTCATTTTGATCATGTAGGAGCAGCAATGCAAGTGAAAGAAGCGCTTAATGTAAAAATTATTGGTTCACATCGCGATGATAAGCCTGTGATGGATGCCGTGAGCGAAAGCGCAAAAAATTATGGTATCACTGATGCTTGCATCTGTATTCCTGATCAATGGTTAGAAGATGGTGAGTGCGTTCATTTTGCTGGACATGTGTTTAAGGTTTTTCACACCCCAGGACATTCCCCTGGTCATGTTATTTATTTCAATGAAAAAGAGCGCTTAGCCCTCTTGGGTGATGTTCTCTTTCGTGGTTCTATTGGACGTACGGACTTCCCCTTCTGTTCTTATGAAAAATTGATGCAATCCCTTCGAGAAAAAGTTTTACCTTTAGGCGATGATGTTTGTTTTATCTGTGGGCATGGTCCCAAAAGTAGCATAGGCTATGAGCGACAAAATAATCCTTTTCTTCAAGATTTTAATATATGAGCAAATAAAAAACGCTTTGAAGCGTTTTTTTGCCATTTAAAACTTTTTTAGTAGGACGGAACAGAAGTTAATTTATTGGGGCATAACAAATGTGTTCCAAACCATTACGGTCTCGAAAGGTCCCTGTTTTAGGGTTGAAAGAACGGTATTTTTTCTTGCAATATTGAAGCCAATCAGATTCTAATGATTGTTGTACTGGCTCATATTCCACCGTTTGCGGAGCTTCATAAATTATCTGTTCTTGTGGAACCTGTTGATATACAATTTGATGCTGTGGTGCGGTTTGATAAACAACTTGTGGCTGTTCTGATTTTTTAAAAATTTTGCCGAGAAGTGCACCTGCTGCAAGAGCAAGAATGCCCATTGCTAAAGCTTCTCCTGAGTTATTTATATTAATACTACTGTGTTTTGTCTTTTTGCGCTCGACATAATGATATGTCTTGTGTTCAACATGATGGTGTTGTTGTGCTCCCCATTTATGGCTAACATAATGACGCTTGTGGGGATTATCAAAAGAGTGATGTTCACTATGAGAAAAATGGGAGCTAAAATTGTGAGACGGTAAACCAGCCTCCTTTCTCATGTCATAGTTATGATACCATGCCATATCCGCAAGCGTTGGATCTAATGGCATCAAAACGGTTACAGTAGACATTGCTGATAATACCGCTAATCTGATCACTTTTTTCATAATGATGCTCCTTGTGTAAATTTGTATTTTTCACATCCTACACGTTTCAAACTGAATAGAGACTGAACAATTTTGGACTTTATTGTGACAAAAAAATAAAAATTCATTTAGTTAAAACTATTATCAATACAATAAAATAAAATCATGACAGAATTTTGATTTCAATTAATGTACTCTTCTTAAGCTTAATTAAGCAGCTTGTATTTAGAGCACCAGATTTTTTACTATTGGTTATAAATTATTTATTGATGAGTACTTTTTTATTGCTTGATACAATATGAATTGAACAATAGGTGTATGAATAAAAGTTATCGTTTTTTATTATAGGCTTATGGTGCTAAGATAGAACCTTATTTCACCTTATTTGTGTGATTGAATACAGTCCTGTTTCACTACTCTCTTGTGAGGCTAAATATTGAGTTCGATATCATATTATAACTGTATAAATATAATATATTGCGGGAACTTTTTTTGATATATGGGAAACATTCTTGTTGGGATATGGCTGTTAGTTTGACAGTATTGGCATGACAAAATGCATTTGACACAAGATTGCTGATGAGACGCGTGAAGGCACGTGGGCGTGCCTGTATTTGTGTAGGTCTTTCAATGGTGTAGGAAAATTGACGTTTGTGAAGATGTGCATCGGTAGAGAATTTTTGCATAAGAGCATTTAAATCAAAAGTTTTAACACACTCACTTTCTTCACTACGGGCAAAAGAAAGGTAATCGTCTAACATGTTTTGCATGTCGCTCACATTTTGCTCAAGCGGCTTGATATCAAAGTCAGTATTTGCTAATGTTAGCTGAAGTTTAAAACGGGTGAGAATGGTTCTTAAATCATGGCTTACATCCGCAAGCATCATGGGGCGTTGTTCGATATAGTTAGAAGATGGTGAGTGTGTGTATTTTGCTGGACATGAGTTTAGGGTTTTGCATACACTGGGGCATTCCCTTGGTCATGTTATTTATTTCAATGAGAAATAGCGCTTAGCCTTCTTGGGTGTTGTTCTCTTTCGTGGTTCTATTGGACGTACGGACTTCCCCTTCTGTTCTTATGAAAAATTGATGCAATCCCTTCGAGAAAAAGTTTTACCTTTAGGCGATGATGTTTGTTTTATCTGTGGGCATGGTCCCAAAAGTAGCATAGGCTATGAGCGACAAAATAATCCTTTTCTTCAAGATTTTAATATATGAGCAAATAAAAAACGCTTTGAAGCGTTTTTTTGCCATTTAAAACTTTTTTAGTAGGACGGAACAGAAGTTAATTTATTGGGGCATAACAAATGTGTTCCAAACCATTACGGTCTCGAAAGGTCCCTGTTTTAGGGTTAAAGGAACGGTATTTTTTCTTGCAATAGTTAAGCCAATCAGATTCTAATGATTGCTGGAATGGCTCATATGCCACCGTTTGCTGCACTTGATAAACCCTTTGATTTTGCGGAACTTTTTGATAAATTACCTGACTTTGTGGTACTATTTGATAAACCACTTGTGGCTGTTCTGGTTTTTTTAAAATTGTACCAAGAATTGTACCTGTTGCAAGACCAAGAATGCCCACCGCTAAAGCATCTCCTGAGTTGTCTATATGAATATTACTGTGTTTTGTCTTTTTGCGCTCGACGTAATGATATGTTTTGTTTTCAACATGATGATAATGGTGGTGGTGGTGATGATGGTGTTGTTGTTGTTGTTGTTCCGTCTTACTATGTTTGGCTACAGACCTTTCATGTTTGGCTTTAAATCTTCTCTTGTTGTCATCAGAACTCTTGTGGAAATCATCAACAAACTTTTGGAAATCATCAGAAAAAAAACCACGTTTTTTATCAGAACAATGGGAGTGAGAAAAACCGCAAGGCAGAATATCAGCTCTCTTCCTTATTTCCCTTATCGCATCATCTCTTTCTTTACGCATCTTCCTCATCATATCATCTATTTCTCTCGAGATAGAGTCACTACGATTCCATGCCATATCCGCAAGCGTTGCATTTAGCGGCATCAAAATGGTCACAGTTGACATTGCTGATAATACCGCTAACCTGATCACTTTTTTCATAATGATGCTCCTTGTGTTAATTCGTATTTTTCACACCCTACACGTTTCAAACTGAATAGAGCCTGAACAATTTGGGACTTTATTGTGACAAAAAAAATAAAAATTTATTTAGTTAAATCTATCGCGGAGACAGTAAAATGAAATAATAACAGAATTTTGATTTCAATTAATGTACTCTGCTTGAGGTTAAATAATAAGTTTGTATTGATAGTACCAGATTTTTACTATGGGATATAAACTCTTTATTTATGGGTACTTTTTTATTGTTTGGTACAATATGAATTGAACAATAGATGTATGAATAAAAGTTATCATTTTTTATCATAGGCTTATGGTGCTATGATAAAGTCTTGTTTTACTTTATTTGTATTATAGAACAGTGTCTTATTTGAATATTTTCTTGTAAGGACAAATAATATTGAGTTAGATATCAGAGTATAACTGTATAAGATAATATATTTTAGGATTTTTTTGTAAAATGTTCTTTCTCATGTTGTCTTAGACAAATTGGAGCACCCTTGATGTTGGAGGTTGTCTATTTTTCGGATAACGCTGTTTGCTTTTGAGCTTTCGTCTTTTTTTAGAAGAGCTGAAGATTATTTTATGCGGTTTGAAATTTTTTGCTCCTTCATTGATTGCGTTTTTTTCGTTTTATTGTTGCTTGATTAGGGTTGTTTTTACGAGATTTTCCTTTTTGATTTTCCAAAATACCAGTGTCCATGGTTGGTCCCATGTGTGCAAGGTCTGGTTTGGAGAAAAGACTTGGTTGTAATACGCGCTCATGGGTGGATTGTTCGCTATGATGTGTTAAGGGATTTTCCGCGAGTTCTAGTTCTATCTTTTGTAATTGTTTGATTTCATCGCGAAGGCGTGCTGCTTCTTCAAAATTAAGATCAGCAGCTGCTTCATGCATTAATTTTTCGAGGTGTTTAATATGAGATGCTAAATTGTTGCCAACCATATTTTTTTTCTCGATGACATCAGGGATATTTGTATGAATATGGTTGTTTTCATAGCCTGAATTAAGAATATCTCCGATATTTTTTTTGATACTTTTCGGTGTGATATGGTGTTCTTCATTATAGGCTATTTGTTTTTGTCGACGTCTTTGTGTTTCCAGTAAGGCTCGTTCTATGGAACCAGTGATCGTATCTGCATAGAGGACAACACGGCCATCTACGTTACGTGCAGCACGTCCGATTGTTTGTATGAGGGAAGTTTCAGAGCGCAAAAAGCCCTCTTTATCGGCATCTAGAATGGCAACAAAACCACATTCTGGAATATCTAAGCCTTCTCGGAGCAAGTTAATACCGATGAGGACATCAAAGGTGCCAAGCCGAAGATCGCGTAGAATTTCAATGCGCTCTAATGTATCAATGTCAGAATGCATATAGCGTACACGAATGTCTTGTTCGTGGAGATATTCAGTTAAGTCTTCGGCCATACGCTTTGTGAGAACTGTCACCAATGTACGGTAGCCTTTTTGAATTGTTTTACGAATTTCATTCACAACATCATCGACTTGATTTTTGGCTGGACGAACCTCTGTTGGTGGGTCAACAAGCCCTGTGGGGCGAATAACTTGTTCTGCAAAAGTGCCGTGAGATTGTTCTATTTCCCACCGTCCAGGTGTTGCGGAGACAGCAATCGTTTGTGGGCGCATAGCATCCCATTCTTCAAAGCGCAAAGGACGGTTATCCATACAAGAAGGGAGGCGAAAACCATATTCTGCTAAGGTTGCTTTTCTACGAAAGTCACCTCGGTACATGCCACCAATTTGGGGAATGGTTACGTGGCTTTCATCGATAAAAACAAGAGCATTATTTGGAATGTATTCGAACAAGGTTGGTGGTGGTTCTCCGGGTTTTCGTCCCGTTAAATAGCGTGAATAATTCTCGATTCCAGAGCATGAGCCGGTAGTTTCCAACATTTCTAAATCAAAAATTGTACGTTGTTCTAAACGTTGTGCTTCTAAAAGACGTCCAGCCGCATTTAATTCATCGAGGCGTTGAACGAGTTCCATTTTGATCGATTTCATCGCTTGGTTAAGTGTTGGGCGTGGTGTTACGTAGTGTGAGTTGGCATAAATTTTAATCGATTGAAGATCACCTGTTTTTTGACCCGTTAGAGGATCAAATTCCGTAATTGTTTCTACTTCATCGCCAAAGAGCGAAATACGCCAAGCACGATCTTCGAGGTGGGCAGGGAAAATTTCGATTGTATCCCCTCGAACACGAAAGGAACCACGAATGAAATTGATATCTTGTCGATAATACTGTTGAGAGACTAAATCAGCCAAGAGTTTTCGTTGATTGAGTTTGTCCCCTTTTGCTATTTGGAAGGTCATAGCAGTATAAGTTTCTACTGAACCAATCCCGTAGATACAGGATACAGATGCGACAATAATGACGTCATCACGCTCTAAGACAGCACGTGTTGCAGCATGGCGCATACGGTCGATTTGTTCATTAATTGAGGATTCTTTTTCAATATAGGTATCAGAGCGTGCAACGTAGGCTTCTGGCTGATAATAGTCATAATAGGAAACAAAATATTCGACGGCATTATGGGGGAAAAAACTTTTAAATTCCCCATAAAGCTGCGCTGCTAGAGTTTTATTGGGAGCTAATATTAAAGCTGGACGCTGTGTTTTTTCAATGATATTGGCCATTGTATAGGTTTTTCCTGAGCCGGTAACACCCAAAAGCACTTGTGTACGTTCATTTTTTTGAATTCCCTCAACCAGAGTTTTAATGGCTTGAGGTTGATCCCCCGCTGGTTTAAAAGATGTTTCGAGTTGAAATGGAATACCACCTTCAGATTTTTCGGGACGAATAGGGCGGTGAGGTGTCCATAATGCACCATTCTTAAAAAGAGGATTACCTGAAGCAATAAGAGCAGAAAGAGCTTCTACTGTTGCAGTAACACCATTTTTCATTGTTGTATCCTTTGATAGAAAAGTGCTGGTGATTTTAAAGAAAATACTAATTTTTACAATTTCATTACGACAACAGCAAAACGTTATTGAACAGATTTGTTTTGGTTTATTGAAGCCTTCATTAGGATATTAATCAAGTTTTTTCTATGAGACAAATTCTTCGAAGTATTTCTTTGGAGGGAGCATATTTGTGGTTGTTCGTGAACACTATTGCATTTTTACCATGATGATATTCAAGAGGGCATAAGTTATTATGGCTGTTATGGAGAATAATCGGTACGTTTGGGCATTAAAGACATTGTATATGTGTGATAAAGATCATTTCCATCTTTAAATGAAAGATAACGAGATGACACCCAACCTATTTGAGTGTTATATCGGATATGGCACCAATTTCCTTCACAGTTTTTAACAAAAACTAATTCTCCAGCAGAGATTAAGCCGCAAAGTGCATACTGAGTGCTGGGACCTGTTCTAAAATTAAGATTTCTCGTAACAAAAGCATCTGCTGCCTCTGATATTGTTGTGGCTAAAAAGAAAGAGCCAAACATAAAAAAAATGACGATTTTTTTCATTTTTCTGTAAAGAATTTCTTTAGAGATTTTCTATCCTTCTCTCTTCATATTCCATATAATTTCTTTTACTAGATTATGATAAAACAGAAAAAAATACAATTCTTTCTTCTTTAGGATACTTTAAAGAGAAGAGTGAAGTTTAACGTTTTAAACACCAAAATGAGATGTTTTAATCACTATTTGTGCATGTTTTGTTTCCTTTATTTATTTTTGTATGGAAAACAGCGATACTGTACTATATAATAAAAAAGATCGTAGTTTTCGGATTCCAAAAGTAATTTTGGAAGCCGTTTTTTGTATTTTTATTAAACCTTCCGTGTAATAGAAAGGGACGGATTATGGAAAAAGTTCCGATGACTACAGCTGGTTTTGAGAGTCTTAAAGAAGAGTTGCGTTGGCGTCAACAACAGGAGCGTCCGCGAATTATTGAAGCAATTTCTGAGGCGCGTGCGCATGGTGATTTATCTGAAAATGCTGAGTATCATGCAGCTAAAGAAGCGCAAAGTCATAATGAGGGGCGTATAAATGAGCTTGAAGATTATATCGCACGAGCAGAAGTTATAGATGTCTCGCGTCTTTCAGGTGACAAAATAAAATTTGGCGCAACCATTAAACTCTTGGATGAGGACACTGAAGAAAAAAAAGTGTATCAGATCGTAGGAGATCAAGAAGCTGATGTAAAGGTTGGTAAAATCTCTATTTCTTCGCCTATCGCACGTGCACTTATTGGCAAGCAAGAAGGTGATGTGATTGAGGTGAATGCACCAGGTGGTGCGCATAATTACGAGATCATTAAGGTTCAGTACATCTAAATAACATATGGATTATTATGCGTGTATCTTTGGACGAAACTGAGATTATTGCGCCTCACTTGAAAAGGCGTTTATCGGGAGTAACATCTACGATTATTCAGCTTATTCCATTGCAACGCGAACAAGGTGTGCGTATATCCACTTTGGGGTTTGGTTTACCACGAACTTTGCCAACTCTTGCCTTTAGGGACCTTTTCGGACTTTGGAAAAGTCCGAAAGGGAAGCCATTTCGTATTTGGCATGCACGACGCAATATTGAGATGCTTTGCGGGATCTTTTTGCGCGATGTTTTGCGAATGAAGCTGAAACTTATCTTCACATCGGCTTCACAACGTCATCATAAGCCTTTTACCAAATGGTTGATTCGCTGTATGGATAGGGTTATCGCTACCAGTACACGTACGGGCGTCTATTTAGAAGTGCCTCATAAGGTTATTATGCATGGGGTGGATGTGAGGCGTTTTACTCCACCACACACTCTTGATGATTGCTTTTCTTCGACAGGATTTCCAGGAAAATATGCGGTAGGATGTTTTGGGCGTCTGCGCTACTCAAAGGGAACAGATTTATTTGTTGATGCCATGATAGCATTATTGCCTGACTATCCTGAATGGACAGCACTTATCGCTGGTCGTACGACAGAGCAATATTATCATTTTGAAAAAGAATTACGCCAAAAGATTGCTAAGGCTGGTCTGGATGATCGCATTATTTTTCTTGGTGAGATTCTGGACATCCCTTTATGGTACCGTCGTTTAACACTTTATGTTGCACCCTCTCGTACAGAAGGTTTCGGTTTAACACCATTAGAAGCAATGGCATCACAGGTTGCGGTTGTAACGAGTGATGCAGGAGCTTATAAAGAATTGGTTGTAGAAGCGACAGGAACAGTTGTAAAAGCAGGAGATGGAGCGGCTTTAACGGCAGCAATTGAACCTTATTTTGCTGATGTAGAAAAAACATTGGCAGCCGGAAAGAAAGCTTTAACCCATGTTCGTACGCACTTTCCTTTGGAAAAGGAGACAGCGGAGATTGGGCGTGTCTACAAAGAACTGTTTGCAGAAAAAACACTTTGATATGATATCAAAAATCTTCTTGAGGGATGATAAAAGTATTTTTCTTAAAGGTTTTTCATAGTCATCAAGAAAACAGCTCAATGATATAAATGTTATTTTACAAAATTTATATGTCTTTAGTAGAATGCTATAAGAAGTTCTCAAAATTTTGGATAAAAGATTAAAAATGTATACGCTTGAGAGCGATGTAGTTTATGATAAAGCATACTAGGAGAGAGGAAAGCTACTTTTATTCATTGATATTTTATAATAAGAAAATAATGCTTTAACTCAAGTCTGGGGATTTATGCACTATCTTATACGGTGTCGTACTGATATTGTTCGTTTTGTAAGACTTAAATAGATAGCAAAAAAACGTTTTCTTGTCTTAAAAAGATAATGATGGTATCTCCATGAATAAAATAGTCGTACATATTTTCAATAAATTCATAATAAGATGGATTTAAGATCAATATATATGATTTTTATAGATAATTTACCTTTTCAATTTGAATAAGAGCTTTGAGTACCGTAAGATTTTCTCATGTAAAATCTGTTGATATTAAATTAATGAGAGCTATCTTCTTGCACATCACAATTGGAAGAAGGCATGTGGTGGATAAAAACTATTGAAGACAGGGTGTAAAGAGATTTCTTATAAATTGTCTGAAATGCAGGCTGTTACGATATTAGCAGAAAGAAAATAATATGGTGGTACTAATTTATATCTTATTTTGTAGTAGCGACTTGCACCTTATTATTATTTAAGTAAAAATGATGGTGCCCATTTTATATCTTTCATAAGGGCTGTCGTGAAATGGGGGTGATGAGTATTGTGAGATGTTTTTTACAAGCTTGTGAGTTCGTAATATAATAGCATTTTATTTTCTATAAGGGTGTAACTCTATTAAAAAGAAAAACACTTTTATCAGCAAATGTTCATATTTTTGCATGAGAGATTATTCGTAAAAAAGAATGTTCTATGCGTCCACTTTATTTGATAAAGAAGATCAATAAAGTGAAGTTTTATATGTTATGGCTTTGAGAATATCGGTATTTGATTGTTTTTGTTGAATTATTTTTATATCATTGATATGATGTTTTGTATGAAATTTTAGGAAATCTTCAGTAGATTGGGTGAGGAGTGAATATTATGACGCATACTGTTCTCGCCTTTTTATCTTGTCAATTTTTTATCATGGTAGCATAAAATACTCTATACATTAGAATTGTTCACGCCAGAAAGCGGGAATAAAAAGGACGAATATTGTTATGATTTCAAGGCGTCCAGCTAACATTAGAAAACTTAAAATCCATAAAGCATGATCGTTGATTGTAGAGAAATTACCAGTAGGGCCAATAATATCTCCAAAGCCTGGACCAACATTTGAAAGTGCGGTTAAGACCCCCGTAAAGGCAGAGGTAAAGTCAAGACCGGTTGTAAGCAAAAGTGCAGTGCCGATAACAAGGCAAAACATATAAAGACAGACAAAAAACAAAACGGCTTGAGCAACATCATTTGATATATTTGAGTGATCGTAGCGCGCTTTTACAACGACATTAGGAGAAAGAAGTTTTTCTATATTTGTTTGTGTAATACGCCAAAGAATAATGAGGCGATTGATTTTCATGCCACCAGAAGTAGAACCAGCACATCCGCCTGTAAAAGAAACAATAAAGAAAATTCCAAGCGCAAACGCTCCCCAAAGTTGATAATCTTCAGCGCTGTAACCGGTGGTGCTAATAATGGATGAAAGGTGAAAAATGACATCAAGAAAAATCAAGTAGAACGCGCGATGATCATAAAACCGTAGCCATGCCGCTAAAGCAAAGCTGAAAAGGAGAACGATATGGAGAAAAACAATCACTTGTGGGTCAAGGAAGCGTTTGGAGTGTCCAGGAAGGACTAATTTAACATAAAGTACGAAGGGTAAAGCAGAAAGCAACATGAAGATTGTTGAAATAATTAAGATGGCTGGTGTATCAGAAAAATAGCCAAAAGAAGCATCATGCGTTGAAAAACCAGCTGTTGCTACTGTACTCATTGCATGGTTAATGGCATCAAATAAATTCATGCCTGCAGCAAAATAAGAAAGCATACAAGCCAATGTTAACCCAACATAAGCGATGATAATTCCGTTAGCAATTTGGTTGATGCGAGGCAATATTTTTTCAGATTTATCAGATGATTCCATATGAAAAAGCCGCACGCCACCCACACGCAGTGAAGGCAAAATTAAGAGGGCTAAACCGATAAAACCAATGCCCCCAATCCAGCATATAAGAGAACGCCATAATAAAATACTTCGCGATAAATTATCAAGATCAGAAAGGACTGTGGAGCCTGTTGTTGTAATTCCAGAAACAGATTCAAAAATGGCTCCTGCTAGAGAAATGGGAAGAGGAGAAAGATAAAGAGGTAAGGCACCTACGATGCTTCCTGTAAGCCAAAGACAAACAGTGAGCATAAAGCCAAGTCGTGCTGAAAAACGACAAGTAGCTCCCTTAGTTGCTAGAAGAATCAGCGTTGCTAACATGGTGGTTATGGCACAAGAATAGAGAAAGCTTATCCAATTACGATTGTTGTCGTGCAAATCCACAAAAATTGGCAAAAGCATTGCTCCTCCCATGATTAAGGCAAAACGTGCACAGACATTGATAATAAATTGAAAAATGATCGTTCCCTATCTTTGTATCTCTTTTTATTATGGTTTTGTGCTCATAAGAAGTTACATTTTTCTCTTTATAGGATAAGGATTAATTCTTAACATTAGCGTGCCTTGATGAATTAGTAATCAGACCTTTTCATAAAACTTGAAAAGAAGTATACATAACATAATTAGGGCTCTTGAAAAATATTTTTTTAAAAGGCTGCATTCCGTTATCATTTATAGAATAATTAAGTTATAATAAAGTGAAGGGGATTTAATGGTACAATCGCATATTCGTCTGCTGATTATTGGCTCAGGTCCGGCTGGTTATACAGCGGCGATCTATGCAGCAAGAGCAATGCTTAAGCCTGTTTTGGTGACGGGCTTGCAGCAGGGGGGACAATTGACAATTACAACTGATGTTGAGAATTATCCAGGTTTTGCAGATCCCATTCAAGGACCATGGTTGATGGAACAAATGGCGAAACAAGCTGAGAATATGGGGACAAAAATTGTCTATGATACAATTATAAAGGCTGATTTGTTGAAGTATCCTTTTGTCTTATATGGGGATTCAGGAACACAATATTCTTGTGATGCACTGATTATTGCAACAGGAGCTCAAGCGCGCTGGCTTGGTTTAGAAAGTGAACAGACCTTTATGGGCGGAGGTGTTTCTGCTTGTGCTACATGTGATGGCTTTTTTTATCGTGATAAGGACGTTATTGTCGTGGGAGGAGGAAATACGGCTGTTGAAGAAGCACTTTATTTATCGCATTTGGCTAAAAGTGTAAGCGTGGTTCACAGGCGGGGGCAGTTTCGGGCAGAAAAAATTTTGCAAGATAGGTTGCTGGCTTGTAATAATGTACGTGTTCTTTGGGATCATGTGGTTGAAGAAATTGTGGGGCTGCCAGCTCAAGATTCAATGGGCGCTGTTGTAACAGGGGCACGTCTGAAAAATGTTAAGACAGGTCACGAGATGAAAGTGAATGCAGAGGGCATATTTATTGCCATTGGGCATGATCCTGCTGTTTCTCTGTTTGAAGGACAGCTGAAACAAAAACGAGGCGGCTATTTATGGACAGCACCGGACTCAACAGCAACAAGCATTGCTGGTGTTTTTGCTGCTGGGGATGTGACAGATGAAACATTCCGCCAAGCTGTAACAGCTGCGGGAAGAGGATGTATGGCAGCGTTGGAAGCAGAACGGTTTTTGGATATACCCAAGCGTTAGTCACTCATTGAGAACATAGAGAATATAGAGGTAGAATTAATTGTGGCGCCACCGTTGGATTGGGATAAGTTAAGGGTTTTTCACGCTGCAGCAGAAGCGGGATCTTTTACGCATGCTGCTCAAAAACTTCATTTATCTCAATCAGCCGTTTCACGACAGGTTTCGGCTTTAGAACAAGAGGTTGGGGTATCCTTATTTCAACGTCATGCGCGTGGTTTGATTCTTACAGAACAGGGAGAAACTCTTTATCGTACAGCTCATGATGTTTTGATGAAGCTTGAAAGTGTGCGTTTGCAATTAAGTGAAAGCTATGCAAAACCAACGGGGCACTTGCGTGTGACCTCGACCTTTGGAATGGGGGCAGGGTGGATTGCAGAGCGTATGCCAGAATTTCTTAGTCTTTATCCTGATATGCAGGTTCAGCTTTTGCTTTCCGATGAAGAGCTTGATTTGACAATGTGTCATGCGGACTGTGCTGTTCGCTTGCATCAACCCAAACAACCTGATCTTATACAAAGAAAACTCTTTACAATTCATATGCATGTTTATGCTTCGGAAAAGTATATTGCAAATTATGGAAAGCCGGAAAAATTGTCTGATCTCGATGAGCATCGTATTATTTCGTTCGGTGAACCTGTTCCACCTTATTTGTCTGGTTTAAATTGGTTGGAAAAGGCTGGTAGAAGTGATGGATCATTGCGCGTTTCAGTTTTACAAATCAACAATATCATCTCAATAAAGAATGCGCTTATGCGTGATCTTGGGATTGCTGTGCTTCCTGATTATATCGTCAATAATGATGAGCATTTAGTGCGTCTTTTTCCTGATATGGTTGATATTCCTTCTTTTGATACTTTTTTTTGTTATCCTTATAATTTAAAGAATTTGGCAAGGTTAAATGCTTTTCGAGATTATATTTTTTTAAAAGCTCGCCAGTGGTCTTTTTAATATTAATATCTTAATTTATAAGGAATAATTAGCTGTGCGGGTAAATATTTTTGAAAAGAGGGATAAATGTTTTTTATGAATACTAGCAACCATGAGGGTTATTATATATTGAAAAATGGACAATCGTGTGATGGTGTAGTTAACATTTTTACTATTTAATTAAAGAGAGTGGTACATGATGGAGACAAATTTAAAGCTATGTGTTTATTGCATAGCAGATACGCTTAAGTCTTTGTTGTGCTTTTCCTTATAAAATGACATAGAATATTATCTCTTGATTATGTTGCCTCCCAGTTTCGTTTTCTTGAGTGTTCCCTTACGAAGATCTATCAGATTGATTTTATCTCTGAGGATTTTCCAAATTTGCCGGACATATGTCCGGCTTTTTTTTTAATTTTTGAAAGAGTCCCTAGAAATTGCAATATATGGGAAGATGATAAAGAAAAAATTTCGAAACTGGTGGATATCCAACAATTTTTTAAGAATACTAAAATTCAATGAGGAGTTTGAGAGGGGGTATTCTATTGTACTGTAAAAGTCTGTCTTTTAGGGGCGTGATATAAAATATTTAAAACCTTATACATGAAGTGCTTTTTATTAGAATGTGAGGTGAATATTTAAGGCAGGTCTTGTTCATAAAGCCTATGAAGTAAATCAAGTAGTTATTAAATAGAACTTAAAGGAAACTGGATTGTTTACACAACGATGGGAGGTGGCTTCTTCTTCGTTTTAGGACGAAGAAGAAGCTGAGAAATAGAAGAGATTTTATTGTAAGGGCCTTTGATTATAAGGGCAATTGTGTTTAAAAGTGCTCGGTCTTTTTTAGAGTTATAAATTGAATGGAGAAAGTAGAATAGGCTTGTCATCTCTTATGATAATAGACCGATTCATTTATTTGATAGCTAAATTTTTTTGATCTTTATCTACAGCATCTATTTTTGTGTTTATTCATAGATATTTTTGCTGAATCGATAGATTTAGACCATGACACAGTTTCAGATATTTTCTCGGATATACTAACATTCGGCAAAAAACAATCACAAGAGATGATATTAAAAATTTTAAATTAAACTGTTGCAAAAACGCTGTATACGTATACAAGCTTTTTCAAGTAATTCTTCTGATGTTGCATAAGAAATACGAAAAGCTGATCCAAGTCCAAAAGCAGATCCTTGGACGACAGCAACAGCTTCTGTTTCTAGAAGCGCTATGGCAAAGTCTTCATCATTCGTAATACGTTGACCATTGGGTGTTTTCTTTCCAATAAGTCCGGTGCAAGAAGGATAAACATAAAAAGCACCCTCAGGCGTTGGACAGTGAATGCCAGGAGCTTGATTTAGCATGGAGACAACGAGATCACGGCGTGCTTGAAAAATATTTTTATTTTTAGCAATAAAGTCTTGTGGCCCGTTGAGTGCTTCAACCGCAGCCCATTGTGAAATGACACTTGTTCCAGATGTTTGCTGTCCTTGAATGGTATCCATGGCTTTAATTAATTCTTGTGGTCCGCCTGCATAACCGATTCTCCATCCCGTCATCGCATAGGCTTTAGAAACACCATTCATTGTGAGTGTACGCTCATAAAGCGCTGGTTCTACTTGAGCTGGAGTCACAAAGGTAAAACCCTCATATGTGAGATGTTCATATATATCATCGGAAAGGATATAAACATGAGGATATTTTACTAAAACATCTGTGAGTTTTTTCAATTCATTATGTGTATAAGCGGCACCTGATGGATTTGAAGGAGAGTTAAAGATGAACCATTTGGTTTTGGGGGTAATGGCAGCTTCTAGCTCTTGTGGTTGGAGTTTATAAGAAAATTCGGCTTTTGTTTCTAAAAAGACAGGCGTACCATCGTTGAGTGCGACCATTTCTGGATAACTAACCCAATAAGGGGATGGAATGATGACCTCATCTCCTTTATTCAAAGTTGCCATGAATGCATTAAAGAGAATTTGTTTTCCACCAGTACCAACAATAATTTGTTCTGGTTGATAAAGAAGGTTATTTTCTCTTTTAAACTTTGCAGAAATTGCTTGGCGCAATTCTGGAATTCCAGATATGGGAGGGTATTTTGTTTTTCCCCTTCGAATAGCTTCAATAGCCGCGTTTTTGATGTTGTCTGGGGTATCAAAGTCTGGCTCTCCAGCACTTAAAGCAATAACATTGCGCCCTAATGCTTTTAAATGACGGGCCTTTTGAGAAGCAGCAATTGTTGCAGAAGGTTTGATACGAGACAGTTTGTCGGCAATAAAAGCCATAATTTTAAATCCTTATATTATATCAACAAATGGTTATTGCTTTAAGGATATTCTATAAGAGATTATATTGTATGCAATAAAAAACTTCCAAAATACTCTTACACGGGCTTTATATTCTTCTTTTTTGAGATATTTTACAAGATAATCTCTTCGTAGATTTTATGAAAGTTTTTGAGGAAGTATAAAAGAGGTTTGATGAATTGTGCAAAGGAGATAAACAGTCTTTTATTTTAACAAGGTAAAATAATGCTTTATACAAAATAAGAAATCTTCGTCTCTACAGACGAAGATTTCTAAATAAAATATTGCAGAATTTAAACTTTAAAGTGCTGCAAGGTTACCAGCGGCAAATTTTCCTGAACGACGATCTTGAAGAACATCATAAGAGATTTTTTGCCCTTCATTAAGACTGTTTAGACCTGAACGCTCGACGGCAGAAATGTGTACAAATACATCTGCACTACCATCACTAGGCTGAATGAATCCGAAACCTTTTGTTGTATTAAACCACTTAACTGTTCCTGTAGACATAGGAAACTCCTTAGAATATATAATTATATTGAGCATTGAAGCTTTTATTCCTTCAATACGGTTGTAGATCGAAATTAGGTGGGAGAAGTTTCGTCGAAAGTGCAGATTGCACAGGAAAGAAAGTCACGTAACCGAAAATTCGATGAAACCTCTATAAAAGTTTTTAGAACAAAAAGCAAGTCTTAATCAATTTTTATATAAAGAAAAAATAAGAAAACAGTGTACATTTTGCTAAGTAGAAAAAAATTCAACTAAAATAACTTTGTAGTGAACGTACCTCAAGGTGCCTTTTTTTGAGTGCTTTGATCGCTTCTACGACGGCTTCGGCTCCAGATATTGTTGTATAATAGGGAACATTTTGCATGAGTGCTGCATAACGTAATGATTTTGAGTCTGAGATGGCACTGGCAGTGCTAGTTGTATTAAAAATCAATTGAATTTGGCGATTACGAATAGCATCTTCAATATGGGGGTGTCCCTCTAGAACTTTGTTGATTTTTTTTGCTTCAACGTGGTGTTCGGTGAGAAATTTTTGTGTTCCACTTGTGGCGACAACAGAAAAGCCAAGCTCAGTTAAACGTTTTACAGGATTTAAGATGCGTTTTTTATCTTCATCCCTTACAGAAACGAACAAAGTTCCCTCTTTAGGGAGTTTTACACCAGCTCCAAGTTGGGCTTTAGCAAAAGCAAGCGAAAATTCATAGTCAAGACCCATAACTTCACCGGTTGAGCGCATTTCTGGACCAAGAAGTGTATCAACACCTGAAAAACGAGCAAAAGGAAACACTGCTTCCTTGACAGCAATATGTTGTTTTTTCTGCAAAGAAGGTAATCCACCATAAGCTTGAAGAGCATCATGAAGCGTTTCTCCTGCCATAATACGTGCAGCCATTTTAGCAATAGGGCGACCAATCGTTTTTGCAACAAATGGGACAGTACGTGAAGCACGGGGATTGACTTCTAAGACATAAATGGTGTCATCTTTTATAGCATATTGTACATTCATTAAGCCGCGAACATGAAGTGCTTGTGCTAATGCTTTGGTTTGGCGCTCTAATTCAGTAACTATTTTATTTGAGAGCGTATGGACTGGTAAAGAACATGCTGAATCACCAGAGTGGATACCAGCTTCTTCAATGTGTTCCATAATACCAACGATTAGTGTTTCTTTGCCATCACATAGACAATCGACGTCTACTTCAATTGCTTCTGTTAAATAGGTATCAAAGAGAAGCGGATTTTTACCAAGCAATATATTGATTTGTCCTGTTGTGTCGTTAGGATAACGGACTTTGATATCTTCTGAAATTAATTCGGGGACACTCTCAAGTAAATAATTTTGTAAGCTACGTTCATCACGGATAATTTGCATAGCACGTCCTCCTAAAACATAAGAGGGACGTACAACCAAGGGGAAGCCTAGTTCGTGGGCAATGAGGCGTGCCTGTTCAATGGAGTGGGCAATACCATTTTTAGGTTGTGTTAAATTAAGTTTAAATAACAGTTTTTGAAAGCGATCTCTATCTTCTGCTAAGTCGATAGCGTCAGGTGAAGTACCTAGGATGGGGATGTTGTGTTTTTCTAGAGCGCTTGCCAATTTCAAGGGTGTTTGTCCGCCAAATTGGACGATGACTCCAACCAAATCTCCTTTTTCCTGTTCTGCTTCTAAAATAGCGATAACGTCTTCTGTTGTTAAAGATTCAAAGTAAAGGCGATCAGAGGTATCATAGTCGGTTGAAACTGTTTCAGGATTACAGTTAATCATAATCGCTTCAAATCCTGCATCACGCAGTGCAAAAGCAGCGTGGCAGCAACAGTAATCAAATTCAATACCTTGCCCAATGCGGTTTGGTCCACCGCCTAAAATAGCAATTTTTTTGCGTTCAGAAACGTGTGCTTCCGAGTGCTCTACACCTGCAAAGGGAACTTCATATGTTGAATACATATAGGCTGTAGGAGAAGAAAATTCAGCGGCACAAGTATCAATCCGTTTGAAGACGTGTTTAACATTCAGTGATTTGCGTAAAGCTGCGATATAATCGGGTTCTTTCCCTGTAAGGGAGGCTAATCGCGCATCTGAAAAGCCCATAGCTTTTAACATACGTAAGTTATCTGCGTCTTGGGGTAATCCATGAATGCGGATACGCTGCTCCATTTCAATGATGGAGGCTATTTGTTCTAAAAACCACGGATCAATTTTGCTAATTTGGTGAATCTCATTTAAGGGTAAGCCTGTGCGCATGGCTTGAGCAATATAGCGTAGACGATCAGGGCTTGGTATGGCAATGGCGGAGCGTATAGAACTTTTTTCATCACCTTCAGCATGCTCTGGAATCACAATTTCATCAAGCCCCGTAAGCCCTGTTTCAAGTCCACGGAGTGCTTTTTGTAACGATTCTTGAAAAGTGCGTCCAATTGCCATGACTTCTCCTACAGATTTCATCGCAGTTGTGAGGACAGGTGATGAACCGGGAAATTTTTCGAACGCAAAACGAGGAATTTTTGTCACAATATAGTCAATAGAAGGCTCAAATGATGCTGGTGTTGCACCACCCGTGATATCATTTTTTAATTCATCAAGTGTATAACCAACAGCCAGTTTAGCCGCTACTTTAGCAATGGGAAACCCCGTTGCTTTTGAGGCAAGCGCTGAAGAGCGAGAAACACGCGGATTCATTTCAATAACAATGAGGCGCCCATTTTCAGGATTGACAGCAAACTGTACATTGGATCCCCCCGTTTCAACACCAATTTCACGCAAAACAGCAATCGAAGCATTACGCATACATTGATATTCTTTATCGGTTAAGGTGAGAGCAGGTGCTACAGTGATCGAATCACCGGTATGAATCCCCATCGGATCAATGTTTTCAATAGAACAAACGATGATACAATTGTCGTTCTTATCACGAACAACTTCCATCTCATATTCTTTCCACCCTAAAACACTTTCTTCAATTAATACTTCTGTTGTTGGTGAAGCTTCAAGCCCACGTTCAATAATTTCATAGAATTCAGAGCGGTTATAAGCAATTCCACCACCAGTTCCACCAAGGGTAAATGAAGGACGAATAATAGCTGGAAGCCCGACAACATCAAGAGCTTGAACTGCTTTTGCTGTTGCATGGGCGATATAATGTTGTTTGCGATCAGCTTCGGTATGTCGCCAGTTGCGCTCAAGTTCTTCGAGTGCTTTGTCAAGCGCAGCACCAGAAAGCTTTGCTTTAAGTTCAGCACACGTTTTTGCGTGTTGTTGGCGATTTTCTTCTTTCAGTTCTGTTGCATTGGCTAACATAGAGCGTGGCGTTTCCAAACCGATTTTTGCCATCGCTTGGCGGAATAAAGCACGATCTTCAGCTTTATCAATAGCATCAGCATTGGCTCCTATCATTTCAACATGATAGCGGTCTAAAATGCCCATACGCTTTAATGATAAAGCAGTATTGAGGGCTGTTTGTCCTCCCATAGTGGGTAAAAGGGCATCGGGACGCTCGTGGGCAATAATTTTGGCAACTATTTCAGGAGTAATGGGCTCTATATAAGTTGCATCAGCTAGATCTGGATCTGTCATAATCGTGGCAGGATTAGAATTTACCAAAATAATTCGGTAACCTTCTTCTTTTAATGCTTTACAGGCTTGAGTGCCTGAATAATCAAATTCACATGCCTGACCAATGATAATAGGTCCTGCTCCGATGATAAGAATAGATTTTATATCTGTGCGTTTGGGCATGACTTTTTCCTATGACAAATATCTATGTGCGATTGTTGCGGGCAAAATATTTCAGTTCTGAGGCTACAATCATTTTATAAGTTAAGTGACAAAGAAAGTAAGCATTAAAATACCTTTTCCATGCTTTTTTTCATAAAATTGAAGATAAATTTCTTTTTTGAGTTGAGTCATCTCATCAGTCTATCAAAAGTATGACCTTTGATAAAAAAATAATAACAGTGCTCCAACAAATTAGAATATTCAAGCATACGTGGAGCATAAAAAGCCAGAACATCTTTCCAATCCATTGCCTGCATATTTTGTGTTTTATGACGTTTTTTGCCTAAGAGAGCACGCGCTTTTTCTGTTGCTTGTAAGACATAAGCCATAAGCCATTATTTATGGTTCGATGGGATTTCGTAAAATGAAATAGGAAGCTTATCGTGTTGTTCCGTAAAATACTGCCGTTTAGAGCTGTGATATAAGGTATGAAAATTTACCACATTAAGGTGTTTTTTGTTAGAGTGTATGATAGAATTCAGGACAGGATTTGTCTGTAGAGAGCTTATGAAATAAACCATATAAAATGGTTTCAGTTGGAATCTGTTATATAAAAAGCAAGATTGTTGATAGATCGGCTCTGGTCGAAGTTTCCGTTTTAGGGTAGGAAGACAGTCAATCTATGTATCTTTCCATTTCATAAAAGGGTGAGAGTGTATTTTAATACAATGGCTAAGGATATAATTTCAGAATGATTTTGTTTGTTTTTAAAAGATAGTGAATACTCTCCTTTTACTTTATTGATGATGTTCAAGACTTATTTAAAATATAAAGAAGGCTAAAATGCTGAACATTTCCCAAACGAGATTCTGTTTGAAAGATGTATCAATAGGAAAGCTTTTGGTGGCTAGGTCTCAAAAAGGGATTTGTCATATAGCGTTAGGAGACACTATAGAGCAATTATTACAGGAGTTTACGATACGCTTTGGTGATGCACAACAAGTTGTAGGTGACAATACATTTAAGAGAGAAGTTGCCCATATTATAGCCATGATAGAAACACCTAAGCTGGTAAAAAAATATAATTTTCCCTTAGATATAAATGGTACAGTTTTTCAACGACAAGTATGGGCAGTATTATGTGATATACCATGTGGTGAAACAATTTCCTATGAGATCTTAGCGTGCCGTATTGGTATGCCGAAAGCTTTTCGTGCCGTTGCTAATGCCTGTGCACGTAACGAATTGGCTGTTATCATTCCTTGTCATCGTGTTGTGCGTAAAAATGGTTTTATTTCAGGGTATCGTTGGGGGGACAAACGGAAACAGATTTTACTACAACGAGAACAAAATGGAGAAAATTAACTTTGTGTGATGGGCATTATAATCGTTACAGTTGTTCCTTTCATTTCTTTTGAAGTAATTTCAAGTTTTCCTTTATGGAGTTCTAGCAAGGAGCGTGAAATGGCTAAGCCAAGACCTGAGCCCGTATGAGATTTAGTAAGCTGATTTTCAACTTGTTCAAAAGGTTGCCCAAGTTTTTTAATTGCTGATTGGGGAATACCAACACCTGTATCTGTAATTTTAAAAATAAGATTATTTTTTTTCTTGAAAGCGCAGACATCAATATTTCCACCAGACGGCGTAAATTTAACGGCATTAGAGATGAGATTAAGGAAAATCTGTTTCATTGCACGACCATCAACTTCAGCATGAAGTTCTGGGGTAATGTTTGTTGTAACAACAATATTTTTTTCTTGAGCTTGAGGCGTTAATGTTCGTACTGCTTCACTAATGATGGGCTCAAGATCGGTATTTTTACAATCAAGCGTAAATCTTCCTGCTTCGATTTTTGACATATCAAGGATGTCATTGATAAGGGTTAGAAGATGGGTTCCTGAATTGTAAATATCATGCATATATTCCTTATAGCGTTGTGAACCAAGAGGACCAAAAGTTGATTGCAACATGATGTCTGAAAAACCAAGAATAGCATTCAGAGGCGTGCGCAATTCATGAGACATATTGGCTAAAAATTCTGATTTAGCCTTATTAGCACTTTCGGCGCGTTCTTTTTCTGCTTTCAAACTTTTATTAAGTTTTTCAACTTCTGTTGCGCGTTGTTGAGCACTCCCTCGCGCGCGCTTGAGTTCTTGAATGAAAGAAAAAAGACGCCTTTCACTGTCTTCAAATTTTTCCTGTTGTTGTTTAAGCTCAGAAATGTCAGTACCAATACAAACCAATCCTCCATCTTGGGTTCGTCGTTCGTTAATTTTGAGCCAACAACCATCTGCCGTTTGGCGAATACTGGTTAAGTTACCAGTACCATCATCTTTAAGGGGATATTCACTGAGTGCAGGGCGTGCCATGGCTTCGACGGTTGCACGTTGGATACCTGATTGTAGAATTTGTTTAGGAATAGCGGCATATTCGCAAAATTTGCTGTTGGACATGACTAAACGTCCTTCAGCATCCCACAAGACGAAAGATTCTGAAATGTTTTCAATCGCATCACGGATACGAAGGTCGGCTTGCGCCGTTTGTTCAGCCAATTGTTGCTGTTCACTAATATCGAAGGAAATACCAACCAAATGGGGTTCTTCTTCTTCAGTCACTTCGGCACGAATGCGCATCCATACATAATGACCATCAGCATGACGCATAGGAACGTTAATATCGATATGCTTTTTTTTACCGCTCATTAATTCCTGAGCAAGGTCAAAAAAATTCGCATCATTTGGATTGATAATGGCGCTAATTTGGGAAATTGAGAGCAATGCATCTTGAGGGACATAGCCGAGCATTTCGTACATTGCTCGTGACCAGTAGACGCGTCCACTTGCCATATTCCAATCCCATAGTCCACAGCGTCCACGCATCATTGCCATATCAATACGGTTTTGAATTTTTTCTGAAACAAGATCTGTTTTGCGTGCTCGTACAATTTGGTTATAATAAGCATAAAGAAGAGCGAGGATAACGCCACTAGTTCCAATGAACATGGTTATATTTAACGAGAGAGCTTTCCGCCATTCCATGTAAATATGTTGCATTTTTTTACTGATGAATACCCCATATTGTCCATTTTCTGTTTGCTGAAAGGAAGCAAGAGCAGGAATATCTTTTCCTATTGTAATTTTCATGATTCCAGCATGTTTTCCTAGAGCTTGTAAAGTAATGCTTTCAGAGGTAAAATCCTGTAAGGGTTTTCCTAAGACAATCTCGGAACTTGATGAAGCTAGGACATTGCCTTTTTGATCGACAATAGCAATAACAGCGCTGGTTTTTATAAAACCTTTGTTACGAAAATTGGTTAGGATATTTTGTAAATGATTATGAGAAAGAGCAGCAGCTTTTCCTTGTCGAGTGGCGGCAAGTAAGTCACGGTCGATTGTATTGGTAATATGAGAAGCTAAGAGAGTGATGGTAGAATGCGTGTTTTTATCAATTGTGTTGCGCCAATCATAGATTGATAGGAAACGGATTGCTGCTAGTATAACAAGAAATGCAAGAATTACAAATGGGAGTGCACGTCGCAGCCAAGGTTCAATAAAAAGAAGTTTTTTATAGGCAGAACCAGAAAATAGATTGGTACGCTCTGTCCGCTTCTTGCGACTTTGAGCGCTTGATTTTGAATCAGCATACACCTCCCTTGGCGCATTATATGCGTCCAATTTAGCCATCTCGCGTTCCTTTAATTCTGGAATAATGTGATTTAAAAACTGCTTCGATATTCATAGTAACCCCATCGAGTGCAATGAATCAAAACAGGAGTCTTCTGTCCAGTCTTTTTTTTTAAAAAATAATTTTACTTTTATGATTTTGGAATATGAAAAGAAAAAAGTACTTTAAACGTGATCTATAAACAGGCTTAGATTGCCTGTTTATAGATTTAATGATGATCGAATAGTTTATAGAATTTATTTTAAAAAATATTATAGCATATTGATTTAAAATATTTTTTTGTTTCAAGTGAGCAGACGGTTGATGATATCAGCAACATCGCTTGATAATTTTGGCGCAGCAGCAATCATTTTTAATTCAGTTTCAAGTTTTTGTTGTCGAATAGGTTCTAATTGTCGCCAAGAGCGCATCATTGTTAATAATCGTGAAGCAAGCTGTGGATTTTTTTTGTCAATTTCCAAAATGACTTGGCAAAGAAAATGATAAGACGCTCCATCCATCCTATTAAAGCCCGTGAGATTGTTAGAGGCAAAAACACCGATTAGGGAACGTACACGATTAGGATTATCTTGTGAAAAAAGCGGATGTTGCATGAGCTTTTGAACATTCTCGAGTGTTGATGTGCCAGCAACCATTGCTTGAATAGAAAACCATTTATCCATGACCAAAGGGTCATGCTGATAGCGGTTTTCAAAATCATTTAAGGCATTTTGTGCCTGCTCACTTTCATTAAAACGCTTCACGAGAACAGCGATACTCGCCATACGGTCAGTCATATTATCAGCTGTTGCATACTGTATAGCAGCTCGATTTGGATTGGCTTCAGCAATGGAAAGGTAATCCAGTATGATATTCTTTAATGCTCGCTTTCCAGCTTGTGCTGTGTTTGGTGAATAGGGCTCTTGGGTTTGCATTTGTCCATAGAATTTTGTTAAGAGCTCTTGATGAGTTTGTGCAAGTGAAGCTAAAAACTGATGGCGGACATAATGAATACGATCTGGATCAATATTTTTACCGATTGTATGAGCAAGCTCAACTTCACTAGGTAAATTTAAACAGAAGGCACGAAATTCAGGCTCTAAGGTTTCATCTGTTATGATCGTTTCAATCAGCTTTAGCAAAGCAGAAGGGAGTGTTGCTTTTTCTTGTGTTTTATCTTGAATGCTGTGAATCAAAGCTTGCGTCATTAAATGATTAAGAGATTGCCAGCGATTGATGTGATTGTCATCATGTTGTGCAAGAAAAATAAGTTCTCTTTCATTGAATGGAGTGTGTAGAATGATTGGTGCTGAAAAGTCTCGCAGCAGTGATAAAACGGGTTTTTCATGCAGTCCCTTTAATGTAAACGTTTGGCTTTCCTTGGATAAAAGCATAACATTTGATTGAATATCTGTATCTGCTTCATAGGTGAGGTTTTCTCCGTTAGATCCTAACAAGCCAAATACGATAGGGATAAGCATAGGCTTTTTTGTATTTTGTTGTGGGGTTGCGGGAATATGTTGCTTTGTATGAATTGTTAAAACACCATCGCTATAATGACTATCGATTTCTACATTGGGTGTTCCTGCTTGTTCATACCATAGCATGAATTGGGAGAAGTCTTGACCAGACACTTCAGCAAAACAGGTAATAAAATCTTCAATTGTACAAGCTTGTCCATCATGACGTTGAAAATAAAGATCAGTGCCTTTACGAAACAGAGTAGGACCTAAAATAGTTCGTATCATGCGAACAACTTCAGCACCTTTTTCATAAACAGTTGTGGTGTAAAAATTATTAATTTGGCTATATTGACGAGGACGTACAGGATGCGCAAGAGGTCCTGCGTCTTCTGCAAATTGCGTCGCTTTTAATGCTTTTACATTTTCAATTCGCTGTAGGCTGCGTACATTTTGATCTGATGAAAATTCCTGATCACGATAAACAGTGAATCCTTCTTTTAAACAGAGTTGAAACCAATCGCGACAGGTAACACGATTACCGCTCCAATTATGGAAATATTCATGTGCAATGACACGTTCAACATTTCTATAATCCTGATCGGTTGCTGTTTCAGGATCGACAAGAACATATTTATCATTAAAAACGTTAAGGCCTTTGTTTTCCATTGCTCCCATGTTAAAGTCGGACACAGCAACAATATTGAAAACATCAAGATCATATTCGCGTCCGAAACATTGTTCATCCCAACGCATGGAACGTTTAAGAGCATCCATTGCATAGGTTGCGCGTTCGGTTTTTCCTTTTTCTACATAGATACCAAGCTCGATACGTCGTCCAGATACAGTTGTAAAATGGTCTTCTAACTTATCAAGATCTCCACCTACTAAAGCAAAGAGATAAGATGGTTTGGGATAAGGATCTTCCCAAATGGCAAAATGGCGATTATTCTCTAAAGTTCCTGTTTCCACCAGATTACCATTTGAAAGCAAGATTGGGATTGTTTGGGTATCTGCTTCAATTTTCACTCTATAGGTAGAAAGAACATCTGGGCGGTCGTAAAAATAAGTAATACGACGAAAACCTTCCGATTCGCATTGTGAGCAATAAACACCATTTGAAAGATAAAGCCCCATAAGTTGGCGGTTGCTTTCAGGATTCAGTTCCGTAACCAATTTCAATGTAAAAGGAGCCGTTGGTGGCGTTGTAATTTCTAAACGTGAAGGCGTCACTTTATAAGTGTTTGGGGCTAATATCTCATCATTAATAGAAACAGAAATTAAAGTAAGATCATCACCAGAAAGAACAAGAGGTGCTAATTCTTTTGTATCGTGACGGGATTCAATAGACAATATGGCTGTAACATAGGTTTTTGTCGGTGCTAATTGGAAAGAAAGTTGTGTTTTAGGGATAACGTAAGGGGTTGGTTGGTAGTCTTCCAAACGATAAATAGATGTTATTGGCTGTTTCATAGTTTTTTCCCATTTGTATTTTAAGAGTTAAAGAAGGGTGTGTTAATTTTAGAAGCAATATAGGATTAAAGAATTACAAAAGGCTGTCGAGGCGATTTTTTACTTCTAAGAAGTCTATCCATGTAAGCTTCTTTTGACTAGGGGTTCTAAGAAGGTAAGCTGGGTGGAAAGTTGGCATAACAGGTATTTTTATATTATCCTCGCTTTCATAGATATGCCATTTCCCTCTTGTTCGGATAATCCCATTTTGAGATCCAGTAAGAAACTGTGCAGCAACGCCTCCCAGTGCTATAAGAACACGAGGACGCGCTAAATAAATGTGCCGTTCAATAAAAGGGCGGCACAAGGCAACTTCTTTTGGTGTTGGTGTACGATTTCCTGGTGGACGCCAAGGAATAGTGTTGGCAATGTAAACATTATTTCTTGTTAAGCCAATTGATGCGAGGATTTTATTAAGCAACATCCCAGCTTTTCCCACAAAAGGAATTCCTTGTATATCCTCGTCTCGTCCTGGTGCTTCGCCTATAAGCATCAGGGGGCTTCCTGCTGTTCCATCTGAAAAACAGGTATTTTTTGCTGTCAATTTTAATGAACAGCCATTAAATGCAAGGAGAGCAGATTTTAATTCATCAAGTGTCTTTGCACTTTTTGCACTCTCTATAGCTGTGGATTCATTTTGTATAGTCCTAGAGTTATGCAGCTGATGATGATCTAATTTTACGGTTGGAGATGTTTTGGGAGATGCTTGTTGATTATGAGAAATGTTAACAACAGGCGTTAATTTTCTCTCTGAACAAGCAGACTGCTTAAAACGATCAATAGGAAAATCTGTCAGAACGGCATCCGCACCACTTTCTTTATAAAAGTTTAAGAGTTCTTCATAGGAAATTGAGCAAGGCGTTTGATTTAACATTTTACTTTTTCTAATGATCTAGCGATTATAGATCAAACAAAATTATCCTTCAAGTTTTATTAAATGTATTCGCTAGCCATTAATGTATAAGAACGCTGATAGGCTTCTCTCTTTTCACAAAAAAGGCAAATCGTAAAATGCGAGTGTTCGCGATTATATGCATCTTTAAATGTATAATTTGTTTAAATTGCGCTATTTTAACTTTTTAAACAGACTAAACTCACTCATAGTAAAAGAATTTTTTACTGAATGCAAGTGGTGTGATAATATTTTTTATCATTATATTCTATATTCAATACTTAATGAAAGTGAATTTTGTAGTATTTTATTTATAAAATTAAGTATAAATTTTATATTATTATATTTTTTTAATAACTTTTATTAAAAATATTAAATATATTAATTGAAATATATAAATATTACTTTTATATAAGAAAATACTAAGACGTTATAAACTATTTTTACAATGGGTTAAAAGCAATGTGTGGATATATGCTTTTGCTTTTTTTACAGCTGAAATGAGAGGTTCATTTAATGCTAAATGCGCTGCAATAGCGCTTGAGAGAATGCAACCTGTTCCTCGCATTGTTCCTTTTAAACGTGGAGTAGAGATATTTATGACTTCAGTTTTGTCAATGAAGCTATCAATTGCAAGAGGACCTTCTGCATGTCCCCCTTTTACTAAAATAGAGCGAGCTCCCAATGACAAAAGTTTTTTTGCTTGTTGTATTGCTTGCTTATCATGAGATGCCAATGGACTTTGGCTAAGAAGAGCGAGTTCTTCTCTATTCGGTGTTAAAAGATCAACATGAGGAAGCAGTTTATCGATCATAGTGTCGATGATTGTTTCCGTTATTAGTTTTCCTCCTGATGAAGCGACAAGTACAGGGTCCAAAATAACTGGAACATGGGGATAGTCTTTGAGTACGTTACAGATTGCTGCTATAATTGCTTTTGTCCCCGTCATACCGATTTTTATTGCGCTTATTGGATTTGCTTCTAGGGCAGCACGCATTTGCGCAGCGACGAGGTCTCCACGCATTGGAATGATTTCGACAACGCGATTATCATCTTGTACGTTAACACAAGTAATTGCTAAATTTGCTTTTATTTGAAAATGCGCAGTGGTTTCTATATCACGAACAATACCAGCACCTCCTGTTGGATCAGTGCCCGCAACAATAAGAATGGAAGGTATCAACGCCATGTTTGTGTCACTTTTATCCACTGCTGTACACGTTCTTCAGGTTTTTTATGGAGGATAATATCAGTCACAACAGCAGCACTATTTGCTCCTGCTTTTAAAACACCAACTGCGCGTTCTGGTGTTAAACCACCAATACCCACCAAAGGTAAAGCACCAATCCGCTTTCTCCATTGTTTGATTTTCTCTAGTCCTTGCGGCATCCATTTCATTTTTTTTAAGATTGTCGGATAAATAGGACCAAGTGCAATATACTCAGGATTAGCAGAGAGTGCGGTATCCAATTCATATTCATCATGTGTACTAAGACCAACTTTTATACCACTTTTACGAATTGCGTGAAGATCAGCATTGCTCAGGTCTTCTTGTCCCAGATGAATAAAATTACACTTTTCATCAATTGCTATTTCCCAATGATCATTAATAATTAATTGTGCTCCCAATTTATTGCATATGTTTTTTGCACGCTTAATATGTTGACGGATTATTTGTTGATTTTCATGTTTCATACGCAATTGTACGAGCTTGATACCAAGAGGAAGCAAACGTTCAATCCAATCAGCGTTATCAACGATGAGGTAAAATGGATCCAGTTTCATGAAAATACCGCTTTTCCAATGATTGGTGTTGAAGGGACTGCTACATTGCGTGCTTCGATCATGCCAGCTTTATATCCCATACGTCCTGCTTGAACAGCTTTAGAAAATGCTTCAGCCATTAAGACAGGATCAGCTGCTTTAGCAACTGCGGTATTAAGCAGTACTGCATCATAACCTAGTTCCATCGCAATGGCGGCATGTGATGGGCGTCCAATGCCGGCATCAATAACAAGAGTAGCATCAGGAAGGTAAGCACGGATAGAACGCAATCCATCATTATTATGAGGTCCTTTGGCAGAACCAATAGGAGCACACCAAGGCATAATAACACGGCAACCAATGTCGAAAAGTTTTTCAGCAACAATGAGATCATCCGTTGTATAGGCAAAAATTTTGAAACCTTCATTGTTTAAAATTTGAGCAGCTTCGATTAAGGAAAAAATATTTGGCTGTAAGGTGTCTGAATTACCGATAATTTCGAGTTTAATCCAAGCTGTTTTAAAAAGATCTCTTGCTAATTGCGCTGTGGTTACGGCTTCTTTAACAGTATAACAACCAGCAGTATTAGGAAGCACTGTTACCCCAAGATCTTGAAGAAATTGCCAAAATTGTCCGCCTTGTTTTCCTCCTGCAGTTTCACGGCGCAAGGAAACAGTTACAATTTCCGTATTCGATTTATGAATAGCATCACGAAGGATTGCTGGTGAAGGATATTGCGCTGTACCTAATAGAAGACGGGAAGAGAATTGTCGTCCATAAAGATTCAGCATAATTTTAGCCTCCTTGCATTGGGCTTAAAATTTCAATTTTATCTCCTTCATGCAAGACAAATTGGCTTCGTGCATCTATAGGAACAACTTCAGCGTTAACAGCAGTTGCAAGCCAATTCCCTTCATACCCCAATTCTTCAAGCAAGAGACCGAGAGTCATAACTTCTGTTTGGACTGTTTCACCATTAACAAATATTTGCATGCTTTATTCCAATGCCAATTTCATTGCTCGTTTTGCCATTTCTGGAGACAACAGAAAACCATGTCTATAAAATCCATTAATAGAAATAAAGTTACCATCTTTATGCACAGAAGGGAAGTTATTAGGATAACATGGACGAACACCAACGCCAGATTCAATAATTTCTGCTTCAGCAAAAGCAGGATGTAAAGTATAAGCCGCGTTGAGCAGTTCCATCATTGATCTTACAGAGATTGCACCATCAAAGTCACTTTCAATCATCGTTGCACCAATCATAAAAATATTATCTTGTCGAGGTACAATGTAAAGAGGAAACCGTGGGTGAAGAAGACGAATTGGACGCGAAATTTTAATATCGGTGCAGCGCACGAGAAGCATTTCACCACGTACGCCCCGTATATTTTTATCTTTTCCTAAACGTGCTATTCCTGTCGCATCAATAACAATATCAAAATTTTTTTCAGCCTTCTCTACATCAACAAAACAGGCTCCATTGTTGAGAAGCTTTTCTTTTAAAGCCATAAGTGCTTTGCGAGGGTCAATATGGGCTTCATTTTCATAAAAGAGTGCACAGTTAAAACGTTCAGCAAGATCTGGTTCAAGATGAGCTATTTCTGTATTATCTATGGTTTTGTGATTATGCGTACGCACAGAAAATCGTTCAAGCTCTCCTCTATCTCGTGTAGGTGCAACCACTAAAGTGCCTTTTTGTATGACAAGGTTGGGGAGCGTTTTACGCCACCATTGTATAGCTTGTACACCAAGATCTTCAACAATTTGTTCTGCACTTTCTCTTTCACAGTAAGGTGCGAGCATTCCTCCTGCATACCAACTAGCACTTCCTATAGGTGAATGAGGGGGGGCTGATACAGTAACAGAAGCACCTTTTTGCTTTAACATAAAGGCAGCTGTTAAGCCGCCTACACCTGCACCTTTGATAAGAATGTTCTTCAACTATTTACTTTCTTTTTTTGAGGAGGAACAATTTCCATATAAAGGTCACCATTTTTCTGATATTTTTCGGCCATGGCGATCATACCTTCCCCTTTTGTTTTTCTTATTGCTGCTGCCTCACGAATATCATGGGAAATACGCATAGAACAGAATTTTGGTCCACACATGGAACAAAAATGCACCAATTTATGGGCTTCTTTAGGCATTGTCTCATCATGAAAGGCACAGGCTGTTTCTGGATCAAGAGAAAGGTTAAATTGATCATGCCATCTAAAATCAAATCGTGCACGCGAAAGAGCATTATCGCGCAATTGTGCTCTAGGTAAACCTTTAGCGAGGTCAGCGGCATGAGCAGCAATTTTATAAGTGATCACACCAGTTTTTACGTCATTCCTATCGGGGAGTCCTAGGTGTTCTTTAGGTGTTACATAACACAACATAGCAGTTCCAAACCATCCAATCATAGCGGCACCAATTGCTGATGTAATATGGTCATAACCAGGAGCAATGTCCGTTGTAAGAGGCCCCAAAGTATAAAAAGGCGCCTCATGACAAAGATCTAATTGTTGCTCCATATTTTCTTTAATTTTATGCATTGGGACATGCCCAGGACCTTCAATCATAACCTGTACAGCTTTTTTCCAAGCAATTTTTGTCAATTCTCCCAAAGTTTTAAGCTCTGCAAATTGGGCTTCATCATTGGCATCGGCAATAGAGCCAGGGCGTAATCCATCTCCTAATGAAAGAGAGATATCATATGTTTTTGCAATATCACAAATTTCATCAAAATGTTCATAGAGAAAGCTTTCTTTGTGATGATGGAGACACCATTTTGCCATAATAGAACCGCCTCGTGAAACAATACCTGTTACACGATCAATGGTCATAGGAATAAATGATAATCTTAATCCTGCATGAATGGTAAAATAATCAACACCTTGCTCTGCTTGCTCAATAAGGGTATCACGGAAAATATCCCATGTTAAATTTTCGGCAATACCCTGTACTTTTTCGAGTGCTTGATAAAGAGGAACTGTTCCGATGGGCACAGGAGAATTTCGGATAATCCATTCACGAATATTGTGAATATTTCGTCCTGTAGAAAGATCCATAACTGTATCTGCTCCCCAGCGAATGGCCCAAACCATTTTATCAACTTCTTCTTCCATAGATGACGTTACTGCTGAATTGCCAATATTGGCATTAATTTTAACACGGAAATTACGCCCAATAATCATGGGTTCGCACTCTGGATGATTAATGTTTTGTGGAATAATGGCGCGTCCACAAGCAATTTCATTGCGAACAAATTCCGCAGTATAAATTTCTGGTATTGATCCAGCAAATGTTTCATTTGATGGTACATTCTGCCGTTCTTTTACTACTAATCCTTCATTTTCTCGTATAGCTACATATTCCATTTCTTCGGTAATAATGCCTGCGCGTGCGTAAGCTATTTGTGTAATTGCTTTGCCATTTTTTGCTCGTAAAATAGAACGTTTTTGCTTAAAGGCTGGTGTAAGGTTTTTATCAGAAGTCAATCCATTATCTTCAGGTTTAACTAATCGTGCAGGATAAGTTTCAGTATCATCCCGCTTAGAGAGCCAAGGCAAGCTAATTGCTGGCAGTCCTTTTGTAATATCAATGATCATATCTTTATCTGTGTAGGGGCCAGAAGTATCGTAGACGTTTAAAGGTTTTTCACCACTGCCATCAGCCAGTGAAATTTCACGCAATGGTACGCGCACATCAGAAAAGAGAAGGCTCTGTTGATAAATTTTGCGTGAAGCGGGAAAGGGGCTACAACTGATTGATGGAGTATTTTTCTGCACAAACTTTTTCCTTATAGACACGGAGTTCAAAAATAGGTTACGATGTTAATGGAGATGTATTCAAATTATCAATCACGAGCATTCAGATGAATAGGGATAGTATTGCTTTGTAGCAAAGAAAACCCAATACAGCTCAAGAAAAGTTATTTTGAAAAACTGATACAATATCTATTCTAATATTTGCATGCCTCCTCCCACTTGAAGTATTTTTGTTAATACGAATATGGTTGGCTTAAATATCTATATTGTCAATCATAAAAATATATTTTAAACGATTTTGGTGTGTTTTTAAGAGTGAAAATAGATATTATGAAGTGATAAACTATGATATTGAAGCTTTTATAAACCAGAATAAAGTTAAAAACGGATTATCAGGGAAAAGTAGATAGTTTATGGCTCTGATTGAGATTTTTTTCATATTAAAATAATAACTCAGAATACCATAAGATCCTCTCATCATATATCTTTTCATATAAAAACACTTCCTTGCACGTCATAAGTGGGAGCGTATGGGGCAAAACACTTGAAGAAAGGAAGCCAAATGATATTTAATGAACATTCTAAGATGTGAGGCTGTCAAAACGTGGGGGACAACAAAATGTATGATGGATTCCACTTGTATCTTCAAAAGCTTAAAGCTGATGATCTATAATGGCTTGCTATTGTATCATTGACGTGCGCTGTCATAAAATAAAAGGAGTATATTTTGAGCAATATTTCTTAAAAAGTGCGTAATATGCAATATCATTATATTTTGTTTGGGGTACTTTATTCTTTATGAGGGGGATGTTCCCATTAAGAATGCGATAAACAAAAGCGTGAAACAATACCTAATCTTTATTATAAAAATAATATTGCCTTGAATTAAGAAGAACACCAATAATTGCAAGATGTTGTTTAGAATGATTTATTGTTCTTGCAAAAAAAATATACATATAATAATATATAGAGGTAGATGTGTTAACTGTGGGAGGGGAAAAGTTGGTTATGGGGCGTTTAAAAAACAAGGATATTGTTCATAAAAATTGGGGGAGAGGCTAGGTTATGCTTTTTAATTTTTTCCGGATCGGATACAACCTTCAAATTTTGTGAAGGTGTGTGATATTTAATATTTCAAAGTATTTTATTTCCAGTTTAATGAAAGTGTGGAGCAAATGTCCATATTGAATATATTCTCTGTGATACATTTAGATTGAACAAAAGCTTATTCAAAAAAAACATTGGTGCTAATCTTGTGACACAATTTCAGAAATCAATTGAATAAAATAGAACAAACTATCTGCATGTGAATAAAAACATAATGAAGCATGCAAAAAATTTGAAGCTAATTTTTAAAGTTTTAATACAAATGATAGCCAAAAGATAGAATTTCTTTGTTTAAAATATATGGTATAAAATATCGACGAGATAGATTTAAACTATTGAAAAAAATAAAAAAAGATAATGTTTAAGTCAGAAACTTTCTATGTGGATGATAAGTTATTACATTCAGTAATGGTTATATGAAATCCATAATAAGGAAAAATTTGAATAGTATTTATAAATTTTGCAACAAGATGCAAGATTTAAAAAATAATTATATAACAACAGCAAAGCAACAAAACAAGATATTAAGTAACATCAGATGAGGTAGTTAGATTATACATTAGAAGAGAAAGCATTAATACTAATGTTATGAAAAGCGTCTGGTGAATTTAGGTTATAAAATTGGAAGGAGTGAAGAGAGATAAAATACGTAAATAAGGATGGTGCAGTGGTTATGATGTACCAGTCAACAGCGGCAGCACATTTTAGTGCACAGAACGAGAAGTTGTTAGAAAAACTATGAAAATAATGGGGGATTTAAAATGTCTAATATTTACGATTGGTCTCTAAAGGCTGATGAAAATGCTTATTCAGATAGTATCATTAATTGGGCAGAAGGACAGCCGCCTAGTTCTGTTAATGATAGTGCACGGGCGATGATGCAGCGCGTGCGCGAATATCTTGCAGATAATGGTGGATCTATTAATTCAAGCTTTATAGTAAATTTGGAAGATAAAACAACATTAATTACCTTAAAGACAGTTTCGCCTATAAAAAAATACAACAATGATATCGTCATACGTTTTAAAGCTTGTGGTGTAAATATTGGCGTGACAACAATAACTGTTAATAATATAGGAGAAAAGCTTATCTATAAAGCCACTGATACGGGGGTTATACCATTAGAAGGTGGAGAATTTCAAACAGATGGCATTTATGAAATGGTATACAATAATGGTGTTTTAATAAAAGAGCATGAGGGTTGGTATTTATTAAACCCTACACCACCAAAGATAGAAAGTTTCCCCTCTGGATTCATTGCAACATTTGCTATGCAAAATGTGCCAAATGGTTGGCTTTTATGTGATGGTAAGGCCTATAAGCGTGAAGATTATCCGCAGTTATTCGAGGCAATAGGTGATAAATGGGGAAAAGACAGCAATAAAACTTTTAAAGTTCCTGATTTTAGAGGTATGTTTTTACGCGGCTTTGATAATGGTCGGGGTTTAGATGGTGGTAGAAAGTTTGCAGATGAACAACAAGATAGCATAAAATCACATACGCATATTGGGAGTATTGAAAACGCAGGCGAGCATGCGCATAATTTTGAGTATCAAGGGGTAGGATGGCCCGTTGGTGATATTGGGAGACTCCCGAATCATTATACTTATAATGCGACCCTGAAAGGGAGAACAGCTTCTGCTGGTGCACATACACACAAGGTAACTCTTTCCCATACGGGTGAGGCAGAAACGCGCCCTGTTAATACAACCGTTGTCTATGCTATAAAATCATGAGTATGTTTAAGTAATAATAATAATCTATACACCTTGATAATTTTGTTAACGCGGAGCAATTCCGCGTTATTTTCTATGCATATGAAAAGGAAATCTATATTGTTAATAGGATACTTGAGAGAGTCAAAAAACAATTTTAAAATGATTGAAAGAAAGAGTTAAGGATATAATTTATTATAAAAAAAAGAAAATCATAACTTTTTTATAATTGTACGATAACATAGGGAAAATGTGTAAAAATCATTTAAACTGTGCCGTGAAGAGATCTGGAGATATATTTTTTCATAAGGTGTTTTGATAGGGGAAGGTAATAAAATTATTCAACCTGAGGCATAAAAAAGTACAATATTTTTAGCGTTTTTTGTGCAAAAATAGCATACCCCTGTATGAGTTAATTCATCTTATAAAGATATTTTTCACCTTGTTGTCGATTTCATTTCTTTGCATTGCCATGGTAGGAGGCTTTATCTGTAAATGATAGTGTACCCCTTTGAGTGGAATCATCGTTATGCTTGTGAAGCAGCAGAGCAACGCTATTTCTATACTCTCTCCTCATCCCTATATTCCGTATTGTTTTTGCATTAGGGGGCTTACAAGAAGCGTTATTGAGTTTATTTTAAAGTTTTTATTCAATAGGTTAATTCTTTATGATATGCCAATAAACAATTTTTTAATAGAGAGAGAAAAGTAAAAATATCATTGTAAATCAATATTTATTTATAAAAAAAGCTAAAGTATATGTGTTATAAAGAAAACATTACCATTAAAGCTACAAATAAATCTTTTATGGAGGGGAGAAAGGTACTTGATTTCTATATAGTCCTTAGAAGATATAAATAATACACCCGTTATTATAACAAAGGCATTTGTATGTATTTCTTGAATCATTTTTATAAAGATAAAAGTGATAGAAAGAGTGGGAAAACGCATATTTATGTTGGATAAATTCGTATTATCTAACAGTTTGATAGCAAAACAAAACTTCACATGTTTTTAGTTACGTAAAATCTTGAAAGATTTTAAACTGGTAGTTTTTTCAAAAAATATCTTTAGGGTGCTTGGTCTTCTTTTTTAATGATAGATGACAAAAAGGAGTTCATATAAAAATAAAAAAGATTCTTGAATATTTGCGTGTTTTATTTTGCTATGGACTTTAGTTTTTAGATTGAAGCCGATAGCTTAGAGATCTAATTTCATAGGAGGATGTCGTTTGAGGGAGTATAAAAGGGATATCTTCTTTAGGTAATTCAGAAACGTTTAAAGAACAATGATAAACATTGCGGAGATTTTGTGTTGTCAAAACATTAGTTGCATTTCCTTCGCAATAAATCTTACCTTCCTTGAGCAAGATCATGTTATCTGCATAATGTGCCGCGAGATTGAGGTCATGAAGAACAGCAAGAACGCCGCCACCAGAATGAGCAAATTGTTTAGCAATATCCATAACGATGATTTGATGTTGAATATCGAGGCTAGCAATAGGTTCATCTAATATCATCCAGCGAGGAATCCCATTATGAACAGGTTTCCAGACTTGGCAAAGTACACGGGCAAGTTGCACTCTAGCTTGTTCTCCGCCTGATAATTGGTGATAATACAGGTTGCCATAATCAGAAAGGTCAACGCACTCTAAAGCTTTCTGGATAAGATTTTGCAATTCGGCTTTGGCAATGCTAAATTGGTTTACAGAAAGGCCAAGCCCTACAACTTCATGGACTAAGAATGGAAATACGAGCGTTGTTGATTGTGGTAGTACAGCGCGCATTTTTGCCATTACATGAGTTTTTGTTTGGCATACATTATAACCATTTAAGGTTATTTTTCCACTGTAAGGAATTTCACCACTCAGAGCTTTGATAAAAGTACTTTTTCCTGATCCATTAGGACCAATAATAATGGTAAAAGCACCACTTTTAGCTTGAAGATTAATGTGTTTAAGAATCTGCTTCTTTCCGCGCTGAACACAAATATTTGTCGCTTCAATCATGAAAAGTCTGTTCCTCGTTTGCATATAAGGATCCATAGAAAGAAAGGTGCACCAAAAAGTGCTGTTACAATCCCAATCGGCAATTCTGCGGGGGCAACAATTAAGCGTGCAAACATATCAGCAAAAATAAGTAATGCTGCTCCCAAGAGAGCAGAGCAAGGAATGAGATAGCGATGATCAGGACCAATGAGCTGACGTAAAATATGAGGAACAATAATACCAATAAAACCAATACCACCACTGACAGCAACAGCACTGCCGCACATAAGAGCAACAAGAGGAATAGCAATATTTTTGACGCGTTGAATATGGAAACCAATATGGCCAGCAACAGCTTCTCCAAGAGCAAGGGCATTAAGTGCTCGTGATAAAAAGGGAGAGAAAAGAAGACCAATAACGATAAAAGGGAGAACGAGCCATACTTTCAACCATGTAGCGCCCGCAAGAGAGCCCAGACTCCAAAAAGTGATATCACGCAGTTGTTGATCATTTGCGACAAAAATCAATGTTCCGACAACAGCACTGCTTAATGCACCAAGAGCAATACCAGCAAGCAGCATGGTTGCAATAGAGGTAAAGCTGTTATGCGTTGCTATTATGTAGAGAATAATCGTTGATAAAAGTCCACCAAAAAAAGCACCTATGATAACTTTATAAGGCTCTAGAAAAGGTGCAAAAGAAACAGGAAAAGCAATGCCGACAACAATTGCTAAGACTGCTCCAAGTCCAGCACCTGCTGATACACCTACAATTCCGGGATCTGCAAGAGGATTACGAAAAAGCCCTTGCATAAGAACACCGGAGACAGCTAAAGCTGCTCCAATCAATAATCCCAAGATAACACGGGGAAGCCTTATGTCGATGAGCACGAGGTAATCACGCGTTTTACTACTTACCGAAAAATCTTGTGTAAGCATCACATGGAGGAGATCAACGAAAGAAACCTTTGCTGCACCATTCAAGAGCCCACCAAAAATACTGAAAATAAGGAATATTATTAAGCTTAATAATAAAATCTTCCCCTGTTTTGAACGGTTTATTTTTTTACCTTCTTTTTCTTTAGGTAAATGCATCCTGGATGTACCGTCTACCATTTTTATCAGCTCTTACCGTTTTGATGTGCACCATAAAGTATCTCAATAAGCTCTCTTGATGCGTCTGCAGTACGTGGACCAAATCCCAAAAAATACATAGCATCCATCTGTTTTATGGCATGATTTTTCGCTGCAGTTGTTGCTTGAACTGCCGGTATGGCTAAAATCTTATCAATGCTGGTTGATCTTGCACTATGTTTTACAAGCAAAATAACATCAGGATCTGATTTCAATAATGCTTCGCCGTTGAGAAGTTTATATCCTTTATAATCGGTGATAGCATTGATAGCGCCTGAAAGTTTGATCATACTATCAGCTGCAGTACCTGTTCCAGATGCCATGACGCGTCCATTTTGCACAGAGAAAACAAAAAGAACACGCTTTGGTGTTGTTACTTTCGCCAAAAGCGCATCGTTGTCTAAAAAATTACGCTTCAATTTCTCAATTAACGCCGCGGCTTGCACTTCCCGATGAATGGCTTGACCAACGAGGCGAATCTTTTCTATCACATTTTCACGAGAGTAGTCTTCTGGTATAATCACCAGAGGTATCGATGTTTTTTTGAGAATATCAATTGTTGAAGCGGGACCACTTCCTTCAACAAGCAATATACCCTCTGGAGCAAGTGATAAAACACCCTCAGGTGAAAGAGCACGCATATATCCAAGCACAGGAAGCTTGAGCGCTTCTTGTGGGTAGACGCTTGTACTATCACGAGCGACAAGTTGATCTTGGGCTCCCAATGCATAGACAATTTCTGTAAGTGCTCCGCCGATAGAAACAATTCGAGCATTTTCAGGAAAACGCGTTGCAGGTTCAGCAATTACTTGTTTAGAAAAACAAGTAAGAGAGAGCAGTAAAAACGTAAGAAAAAGGTTTGATAACCTATGTAAAAGAGATATGAACATGTCTAACCTTATCTTATCTTAGTTACTGCTGTTTTCTTGGCATGATGGCAAACTATTCAATAAAGAACGCCAATCTTCACGTTCTTTTTGACCCTCCTTGCGTACGCCAAAGAATTGAATAACCATCTCATCATCTTTATCGAAAACTTCAAGTGAACTGACATAACCATCACGGGTAGGTTTGCGAACATGCCATACTCTAGCAATTCCGGACGTGAGTAAATGAAGGTCAAATCTTGGATCAAGAATATTAAGCCAAGGTCCCATTTGCTTAATATTTTTTACAGTCCCACTAAAAATTTGAATACACCCTTTATTCCCAACAAAACACATGATTGGCAGTTCTTGTTGTGCGACTTGGGTAAGCATTATTTCAACAGCATTTACCTGTAATTCATCGGAAAATTCATTACCAACATATTTTACAGCATGATGTCGATTAATTTTAAATTCGGAAATAATTTTGTGAAGTTGGTGTACATCTGTCATTTTCCGCCAACGATCCCGAAAACTCTCAATATCCAATTCTGTTATGTCACATTGGGCTGGAAGAGAAACGGGAAGAATGTTAAGAACAGGAGACTGATCTTCAAGAAGGAGCTTTTCAACAAGTTTATTCCACTCTTCGATATTTGTCATATCTTTAGAATAGACCTTTAAAATAGCAACGCCATGTTGATCAAAGAATTGCAGACTTTTTGTAGGTTTTCCAAGAATAACGACATCATATTCAAAACCGAACTTCCATTGTTTTGTAAAAATACGCAAATCAATTTCACCAAGTGTGATAGGAATATGTTCGTTTTGAACAATTTTTTCAAAACGTCCCGTTATTTCGTGAACAGCATATTCATTGCGAGTTAAGACCATGACGGTTCCAAGTCGAGGTGCATTTTCCAAGAGAGTAGCAACATCAGTTTGTAGCCTTTTTGCTTTTCCAATGGTACAATAAGCCGCAATAAGCTCTGCTTCAGATATACCAATCGAAACCGCAAAATCGCGGTTTCGCATTTCTTTTTTTTCTTCACGCAAACGAAGAATCATTTCAGCTGTATGTGCCATGAATTTACCTTATGTTACTTAACTCAAAAACTAACTTTCAAATTTTACAATTCCAAGGCAATAAATTAAATTCTTTTAAGAGTTCAATCTATCACAAAATAACACTCTATCGCCAACAGCTGAGCAATCAAAAAACGATAAAACAGAAAGAATTAAAACTTTTCTACCAAATCTTTGTAATTTAAAAGATGTTGAAAATAGAAACACAATAATTAATCCTTTTATCAATACGATTTTATTGACCGAATAATTAACAGAAGTGACTAAAACTTTTGTACAAACGACACCTTAAAGTTACGACCAGGCTGGCTATAATAATCTTTTGGTGTTGAACTTTTACCTGAAGGAAGTTCAGATACATTCCAATATTTTGTATTGAAAAGATTATAAACACCGGCTCTTAGAATAGGTCCCGTTTCACCGAATGGTTTCCACCACCCTGTCATATCAACGATATGATATCCTGGAATTTTTTGGTAATCAGATTCTCCGGCTACTTTGTCACGTTTAGCTGCCAAAGTAAGGATAATATCGCTTCCCCAAACCTCTTTTGCATATCCTAATCCGATAACTGCTTTCAAAGGAGGAATTGAGTTAAGATACTCCTTTTTATCAAGATCTTTTCCTTGTGAATAAGCAAGAGCAACATTGCTATGAAAACCATTTTTAAGAACTAAATGGGCTTTTGTCTCAACACCAAAAATTTGCACGTGAAAACGATTCATGTAATGCCGACGCGCAAATCTAAATTCCTCTGATGGACCTCTATCCTCAGTATCTATGAAATTCTTATATTGATTGAAAAAGGCATTGAAGGAACCACCGAAATTTACATTTCCATACCGTAGACCAACATCATACCCATTGCTTGTTTCTGGTTGAAGATCAGGATTCCCTTTCACATAATAAGCAGAAGGTTTGATATAAGAGACGTAAAGTTCTGAAATACGTGGTGCACGAAAAGCCTGTGCCCACTGAGCATAGAGCGTTACTTGATTACGAACATCCCACTCCACGCGTAATTTAGGAGAAAAGCGTGAGCCACTTCTTTCTGGAGGGAATTTATCAGAAATCAGTGCTTTCTCATAAGAAGGTGTTTTCTGAGGAACATATTTGTACCAATCATACCGGATTCCCGGTGTTACACGAAAACGATCATCAACCAACCCAATTTCATCTTCAAAAACAAAACCTAAATTGTAACCATTTGTGTCTGGTGAATCTGATCGATTAGCAGGAACAAAAAGACATCCCCGAGCGTATTCTTTTATATGACAATTGTCTTTACCTAACAAATAGTGATGAAATTTAGATGACGAAACATTTATTACAAACTTTAACGTATGGTTTATAGTGCCAAAATCCACTTTTTTAAGGGCATCAGCATTGAAACCATAATTGATATTACGCAAGAAATTATCTCTCAAATAATCTCCTTTGGGGGCTGAAACACGAACGCCTGTCATAACGTAACGACTTGATTGCCTTTGCCAATAAAGCTGCCCATTAAACGCATCAAGAACTGCATCACCATTACCATTATAATTATAAGAAAGAGAAAAGCGCTCACGAAGTTTATTATCCTGCTCATAAACCGAACCTGGAGCGTATCTTTTAGACGAATTTAATTCATGTGTGTTACTATTATGACCAAAACGCTCTGCGGTAAAACCAAGGCGGTGATTATCACTCAAATATTGATGAATTTTAAAAAGCAAGTTATTTTTATCAAAGTGAGAAGGGTTTTTGCGCGTGCGTTCTTCATACCCTTCTACTGTTCCCATATTTTTGCGCTCATGACCTTCTACATAAGATCCTTGAAAAAGTAAAAATGTCCGGTAATTACGCACAGCAAAAGTTTGATCGATGCGCCAGCTGTTATCAACAGAATTATAACCACCTTTTATAAGGCTTCCCCAATTCTTTTCTTCCACGATCAGGTCTTCAGGATCAAGAGTACGCAACGCAATGATTCCCCCTAAGGCGCCAGAACCATAAAGACTAGAATCTGATCCTTGAATAGTATCAAACGTAGAAAGAGCATTGAAATCAAAAGTTGTGTTTCCACCTCCACCACGGAATATATCATTAAACCATGGAAGAGAAATACCATCCATTGTCGTAAGAACACGGTTTGCATCTAAACCCCGAATAACGAAACTGTTATTTTCTGAGTTATAGGATACGGAAGGATTAAGACGACTCACATCATAAACATCAGTTATTTGTCTTTCATCAATATTCTTGTTGGTCTTACGATCAGTCAGAATGGTTATTGAATTTGAAGCATCTTCTATTTTTTTTCCTTTAATAAGGATTGGTTTAAGTTCAGTGACAGCACTTCCATCTTTATTTTGTGCAAAAACAAATGAAGGTATACAGACCGATAATGCACTTAAAATTACACAGCTTTTATAGATATTTTTTCGTCTTATTTGCATAACACATCATAACCCTTTTAACCATCCCCTCTCTGTTTTGAAATTTTTTTAATACAAAAAGGCTGGACTCACTGATTAAAACTTGCCAGCCAAGTAGGAATGATTTTGACAACGGCACAAAATCATTAGAAGACCATATTAAACATGACAAAATCAGTCAAGAAAAAAGTTGCAATTTCAAAATAGCCTGTTTTAATGAGATTGAACACCAATATTAAGCTTAAAATAGTGGCAGAAGAAACGATGAATTTTGCAAATACGAAACAATTATTAACTCTTTGGATTGGTGCATTTATTGGGGCTTTCTTTTTGCATGTATTATTAGCAGCACAGTTTTATTTTCAAAGTACTGGTATAAGTAATGGTTTGCTCTCGTCGGAGATTATGCTGAATTTTGTGCAAGAAACTGTATATCCGGATGTTGATACAGATTTGCCAGATATTCATAGAGAGTCGGATATTAATACAGAGCAAGAAGTATTACAGTCTGATCTCCTAGAGCAGGAGTCAGAAGGATTGGAATCCGTGGATGAAGTTCAATCGGAAGAACCTCAGCATATAGTAGAACAAGATGACTTAAAGCCTTTGGAAGAACCCCTACCTCAAAAAGTGGATCATAAAGCGTTTATCAAAAAAACAATACCGATGCCAAAGGCTGTAGTAAAGCGCTCCAATGCAAAGGCGGTACGTTCTTCTTCCATCAACAAGGGCGGTGGTACAGCAGGGCTTGAAGATATGTTGTTAATGGAGTGGTTAGCAAAGGTACAGTCACAATTAGAAAGGCAAAAAAATTATATTGTGGGACAGCGCACCAATCGTACAAAAGGAACGGTGAAGTTAGAATTTATGGTGCATGAGCAGGGGAGTATTTTTTCTAGTCGTGTAGCAGTCTCTGCTGGTGATCCGGAACTTGATCGATTAGCGATGGCAGCCCTTCAACGCGTTGGTTCTTTTCCACCACCACCACCATCAAAAGTGAATAAAACAATTAGAGTATCCCTAATATTTAGCTGATTTTTTATGCGGGGCGCTTTTCTTATAATATATTGATTTATAATGATTGTTTATAATTTTAATGAAAGTTCAAATATAATTTATTCGAATTTTTTTGATGTTGAATCAATCAAAACCATCTGCTTACTTATGATACAAGTTGAGGAGGAGCATGAATAAAAAACTTCTAAAAAGCAGTGAATATACTTCTTATGAGTGCTCTAAATGAAAGGGCTTTTGCAACATTGGGAGTTAAGGGATGATAGAGCTATAGGTTTTATTAATTAAAGGTTAATCGTGTCTAATCGATTTTTATACCATTCGTGAGAGGATTTTCGTAAGTACTTTTCAGATACACCGTTGTGAAATGGACTTAGAAACATTAAAATAAAACAATAATATAAATAAGAAAAACATACTATTTGGGGATGCTCTGTTTTGTGTAAAGGATGTGAGCTTATATGTAAAAATGAGAAAAAAGCAAAGATTCATCTTTATTATTAAAAGATATTGACATATTTAAAAGTCGTAAAACCGAATGAAAAGGGAAGGGGCAGAAGAGAATTGTTTGTCTTTAAGGCTTTCTAACTCAATGTGTCTCTCTTTCTGTTATCAGAGATAATCTAAACGATATACACAATAATGCGCCCCTATTGGGTATAGAAATATTGTAAGCAGAAAAAATAGTCTTAAAATAAGCTGTTTCACAAGATTTGAATATTGACTAATAAGCAACAGTAAAAGGATGAGCTATTTGTTTCACTCTTCTCTTATATTTGTAATCTCTATGATATTGTCATCTATGTTGAGAAGAAATGAATTATTTGTACTACCTGTTGATTTATAATGATAATTCATCATTTCGAATTTATTAATACTGAATCAATTAAAATTACTTTCTTATACGTCCTAAGAAAGTGGGTATGGTACTATTTAAAAAGGAATAAAAACACTTCTTATCAACGCTTTCAAATGCTATTTGGGAAGTTAAGGCATATTATTTCCGTCGACCAGAAAGCAAGTCGGTTTTTATATCTATTTTCCCAGTGAGTCTTGCTTTGTAGACACCATAATTTTCCATGACACGCATCACGTAATTACGTGTTTCTGTATAAGGAATACGTTCAATCCAATCAATGACGTTATCGAGAGATTGACCTCGAGGATCGCCATAACGTTTTATCCATTCATTGACTCGACGGGGACCCGCATTATAGCCAATAAGAGTTAGTATATAGGATCCATTAAAACGTTCCAATTGTTCATTGAGAAAATGGGTGCCTAATGTCACATTATAACGCGCATCACTGCTAAATCTTTTAGGAGACCATGCGATTGAGTATTTTTTTGCTAGTGCTTCTGCAGTTGTAGGAAGCAATTGGAGTATCCCTTGTGCACCTGCTTGTGATATGGCTGTTGGATTAAATTCGCTTTCTTTGTGTGCAATGGCATAGATAAGCGATTTTTCTTCTACAGAAATATGAGCAGAGTCTGGTATAGCTCCCAGAGGATGAGAGAGTGCTCCGACATTTTTTCCTAGGAAAGCAGCCATTTTTCCGATTCTGAGGCTGGTATAATAGTCACCATTTTTTTCTGCCATAACAGCCAGAAGAGCTAATTCACCGGGGCTTTCTATTTTTTTTCCGAGTTCTCTATAAAAAACTTTAGCAAACTCAGCATATCCAGCTTCTTCAAGACGTTGAATTGCTTTGATCGCTTTTCGTGCACTAAAATGTTGTCGCTCAGCGATTGTTGGTTTAGGAAAAGAGATATTAATTTTTTTTTGGTTGAGTCGCGCAGCGGCTAATTGACCATAATACGTTGCGCCAAAATGAGCGGCGCGATGAAAGTATTGCTGGGCATTTTGATGTTCTTTTAGCGCTTCTGCTGTTCGTCCCATCCAGTAATATCCACGTGATGCATAAAAAGGTAAAGAAGAGAGTTGAGGAATACGTGAAAAATGCTGCATTGCCAACTTAGGGTTATGAAGAAACCGTAGTGCATACCATCCTGCGTGAAATTCAGCATCGACGGCTAATGCAGATGTCATACCAGTGTGCCTTGCAACGAGTTGATAAGCTATTTGGGGTTTGTTTAAATCAAGCATTTCACGAGAAAGGGCGCGTTGCTCTTTCCACAATGATTGAGGGTTCATAAGATGGAATGCATCTTGTGATGTTTTCATCATGAGTGTTGCGGCTGCATCATATTGTTCTGTTCGCCGCAGATGGCGCATTCGAGCAAACTGGAAGAGAGGATCTTTTTTCCATGATCTCTCTACAGCTTTTAATTTTTGTGTAGCTCTAGGGTCATTTTTTTCAACGGCTACAAAAGCATCAAAAAGAGATTGAGCATGGGCTAATTTTGCAACGCGTGCCGCTGAATCAAAACGATGTGCATACAACATAAACTGCATGCGTTTTAAATGATCAATAGGTTTTAAGGCAGCACTTGCATTTTTAAGAACAAATACTTCTTCTTGTGCATTAAGCCGTGTTTTATGCCACCATGGTGCAATAATGTGTTGAGCACGGGTGATTTGTCCCGTTGCAATGAGTGCTTTAGCAAAGAGAGCCATGCCTTGTGCTGTAAGGGGGGGATGATGAGAAAATTTTTGGATAATGGCGTGTGTGATATTGGTTTCGTTAAGAAAAGCACGTTCAGCATTGCGTTGCATCGTTTCTATACCAGGCCATCCTTTTAGCATGTTAATTGCATTAGATATTTCAGAGCTTGGTATATTATTTTGCTTTGATAGTCCTAGCGCCCATGTCAAAATATAACGATCAAGGCTATGTTTTTCCATTGAATTACGAAGATTTATTGTTTTTGCAATATTGTTGTTTGCTAGTGCATCTAATCCAGCTTTTAGTTGCTGAAGTGTAGCAGTATTGTGTGATGTCGTGTGTATCTGTTGAAGAGATTCTTGAGCTTCTTTTGCGGTAAAGGGAGTAGGGCGAACCAAAGGGATTGGTACGTTTCCTTGCAAAAGGGGTGTTTGCGCGTATGCACTTGAAAATAAAATTCTTATTGCCAGTATAAGTGCAGTAAAGGTTGATACGAAAAGAGAGGTGGAAAATACACGCATAGAGAAAAGACCTTGAGACCTTGCTTTTTGTAAAAACTTAAGGATTTATAGAACACAAGCATGAAAAACGCGTTAATATAGACGGCTTATTTTAAAGAAATGTTCAACATTTAAGGAGGGACATTTTCATCTTATGGGGGCTTTTTTTGAAATTCATCTTGCTTCAATGATAGAGCAAGATTATGCTCTATTTAAAATTTATAAAAGGCGATTATAAAAAAAATAAAAGCAAACATTATAGGGAGTTTATCATGCTCAAGGGAGCTATAACTGCGCTTATCACACCGTTTGATAACAAGGGCGCGATTGATGAGAAGGCGTTTTGTGATTTTGTTGAATGGCAGATCACACAAGGGATTAACGGTGTAAGCCCTGTTGGGACAACAGGTGAATCAGCAACGTTAAGTCATGAAGAACATAAGCGGATTATAGAATTGTGTGTTGAGCAGGTTGCAAAGCGTGTTCCTGTTGTTGCTGGAGCGGGATCAAATAGCACAAGTGAGGCCGTAGAGCTTGCACAATACGCGCAAAAAGCTGGTGCAGATGCAGTTTTGGTTGTCACTCCCTATTATAATAGACCAAATCAATCTGGTTTATACAAGCACTTTTCTTCCATTGCCAAAGCTGTTTCTATTCCAATTATAATTTATAATATTCCTGGTCGTTCTATTATCGATATGGCTGTAGAAACGATGAAAGACCTTTATCAAGATTTTAACAATATCATTGGTGTTAAGGATGCAACGAGCAGAATTGAGCGCGTTAGTGAACAAGGTGAAAAGTGTGGAAAAGATTTTGTGCAGCTTTCCGGTGATGATTGTACGGCGTTAGGTTTTAATGCACATGGAGGTATGGGGTGTATTTCAGTTTCCTCTAATGTTGCTCCAAAGCTTTGTGCAGAGCTTCAAGCCGCTTGTTTTCGTGGTGATTATAAAACAGCACGAGAATTAAATGATCGCTTGATGCCTCTTAATCGTGCTGTATTTATTGAACCTAGTCCAGCAGGTATTAAATATGCTGCTGCAAAATTAGGATTTTGTGGTGATACTGTGCGTTCTCCTATTGTTCCATTAACAGAAAGAACAAAGAAGATTATTGATGCAGCCCTCAGTCATGCTGGTCTTTTAAAAGCATAAAATGATATTGACAAAGCCATGAATAAAAAAAAGAACGCGCCCGTACGGAAAATAATTGCTGACAATCGTAAAGCACGTTTTAATTTTGAAATCCTTAATAATCTCGAGGCTGGTCTTGTCCTTCAGGGAGCGGAAGTGAAGTCCTTACGTTCTAATCATGCCAATATTGCTGAAAGCTATGCGAGTTTTGAGAATGGGGAATTATGGTTAGTAAACAGCTATATTCCTGAATATACGCAGGCTAATCGTTTTAATCATGAACCACGACGTTTGCGCAAATTATTACTTTCAAAACGTGAGATGGCACGTTTTTTTAATGCAACGTCTCGTGAAGGAATGACACTTGTTCCTCTCAAACTTTATTTTAATGAACGAGGGCGCGTTAAGTTGGAGATCGCTCTAGCGCGAGGGAAAAAGCTTCATGATAAGCGCGAAACGGAAAAAAAACGCGATTGGGGACGTGAAAAAGCAAGACTTTTAAAAAGGTATGGCTAATGGATGCGATCTAGATATTCTTTATTCATAGCGCTGTTTAAAACAGTTTTAGCATTGATCTAAGTATGTTTTTGCTGCTTGAAAGATTTGATGAAACATGGCGTCTGTCAAACGTCCAGTATTTGTATTATAACGAGAACAGTGATAGCTCGAAAAGATGCGTAATCTGCCGATGTTATTGATTTCGCCGTGTCCAAAAGGGTGAGCTAAAACTTTTGCATTAAGGGCACGTATCGTTGAATGGTGCGCAATGGTGCCTAAGGTAATAACGGCTTTAAGTTTGGGAAGATTTGTTAAAAGAGGTGAGAAGAAATAGCGGCACGTGTTAATTTCTGCACCGGTGGGTTTATTTTCTGGTGGAACACAACGAACAGAGTTAACAATTGCTGCATCAATAAGTTCAAGAGTATCGTCTGCTCTTTCTTCAAAGGTTCCTTGGGCAAAACCAAACTTTTTTAGAGTTGAATAAAGTAAGTGCCCAGCATAATCACCAGTAAATGGACGTCCAGTTCGATTTGCTCCGCGTAATCCAGGAGCAAGCCCAACAATAAGAAGGCGTGTTGTATCTGGCCCTTTATAAGGAAAGAATGGGCGCACCGGTGCGTTATACCAACTTGGTTCTTTTGCACGCCAGCCAGCGATAAATTGATGAAGCCTCGGACATAAATTGCAATTTTTGGGTGGTTCTGGGCACAGTGATGTTAATTGGCTATTCATGGTGTTAGGCATCAATCGTTTTTCTATTTTTTGAGTCTTTATAGCGTATATGACGGGTTATGTTTTGATAAACAATCTATAATGAATATAAATAAACTTTTTAGAAGAAAGTTTAATATAAACTTATTGCTCATTATTGTGTAAAGAGAGGTCATTTTTCAGTAATTTATTCGATGAATAAGAGTGCGATACACATGACGTTCAAAGAAAAAAGTTCTCTCTTTAGATGAAGATATTATCATAAAAAGTATGTATAAGGCTGTTGTTATTGCAAAGGGTTTAAACAGCAGGTATTCCTTTTAAAAGGATAAGGACTCCAGACAAGTATTTTGTCAAGAAAGACCTCCCTTTGTTTGAAGTCAATCTATTGGAATGCTTTTAAAAGAAATTTTGATAACGAGCATGGATAGGTTATACATTTTTATAAATTTTCCAAGATTTTTTTTAAATAAGTTCTTTAATCAAAAAATATAAAAGTTTGTGTTGTTTTTCTTGTGTTTTATTTTGATTATTGTATATACTCCTTTATCCGCTATTATTTTTTTATTTGAGAAAGAGGCATAAATGGCCCGCGTAACGGTAGAAGATTGTATTGATAAAGTTGACAACCGCTTTGAATTGGTACTTTTAGCAGGTCATCGGGCGCGTCAGATTTCACAAGGAGCGCAGATTACGGTTGATCGTGATAATGATAAAAATCCAGTTGTTGCTTTGCGTGAAATAGCAGAAGAAACATTGTCGCCTGCTGATTTAAAGGAAGACCTTATTCATTCGCTGCAAAAGCATGTGGAAGTAGATGAGCCAGAAATGGCAAGTGGATTTATTACCCATTCAGGTGAAGCTGAAAGTGTTTTTAATACGTCGTCGCAAGAAGAAGGTACTTCATTTGATCATATGTCAGAAGAAGAGCTTTTAGCGGGTATTGAAGGTTTGGTTGTTCCAGAAAAAAGTGACGATTATTAATTGCAGCAATTTATGTTAGAGGGGTAAAGATACTTTGTCATGTGAGGAGCAATTATTTTTCGTGTCTTTTATTAATAGGACGTGTTCAATAAAGATTAGGGGTGTGAAAAGATAAAGGATATGCTCGTATGATGCGTCAGTGTGAGCTTGTTGGACGTGTTCAACGTTACAAGTCTGACGTAGATGAGGCTCTTTTAAACAGGGCCTATGATTATGCAATGAAAAAGCATGCACATCAAAAGCGTGCGTCAGGTGATCTTTATTTTTCTCATCCTTTAGAAGTTGCTGCTATTTTGACAGATATGCGGTTGGACGAGGCAACGATTGCTGTTGCTCTTTTGCATGATACAATTGAAGATACAAGCGCTACACGAGCAGAAATTGATCAGCTTTTTGGTTCTGAAATTGGAAAGTTGGTTGAGGGGCTTACAAAGCTTAATAAGCTTGATCTTGTATCAAAGAAAGCCGTACAAGCAGAAAATCTTCGTAAACTTCTTATAGCTATTTCTGATGATGTTCGTGTTCTTTTAGTCAAACTTGCTGATCGTCTTCATAATATGCGTACCCTTGGTGTTATGCGTGATGATAAACGTCGGCGAATTGCTGAGGAGACGATGGATATCTATGCGCCACTTGCAGGTCGTATGGGTATGCAGGATATGCGTGAGGAATTAGAGGATCTCTCTTTCTTTTATTTAAATCCAGAAGGTTATCGTACGATTACCAATCGACTTTCTGAATTATTGAAACACAACCGTGATTTGCTTTCCACAATTGAAAATGAATTGACAAAACTTTTTTTCGAGCATGGCATTAAAGCAGATGTTAAAAGCCGTCAGAAAAAATCTTATTCAGTCTTTCGCAAAATGGAAAGTAAAGCATTATCTTTTGAACAATTATCGGATATTTTTGGATTTCGTGTGATTGTTGAGTCCGTGAATGATTGTTATCGTGCTCTTGGTGTCATTCATACGACATGGCCAATGGTTCCTGGTCGTTTTAAAGATTATATCTCTATACCAAAGCAAAATGATTATCGTTCTATTCATACAACAATTGTTGGTCCTTCAAGACAACGTGTTGAGTTGCAAATTAGAACGGCTGCTATGGATGAAGTTGCTGAATATGGGGTTGCTGCTCATTCCATATATAAAGAGCACGGTTCCAATTATTCGACTGTGAAGTTATCAAGTGAAACGAATGCCTATGCATGGTTGCGTCAAACGATACAATCTTTGTCTGATGGAGATAATCCAGAAGAGTTTTTAGAACATACAAAACTTGAGCTTTTTCAAGACCAAGTTTTTTGTTTTACGCCGAAAGGTCGATTAATTGCTTTTCCTAAAGGAGCTACGCCTATTGATTTTGCTTATGCCGTCCATACAGATATCGGTGATTCTTGTGTTGGTGTAAAAATCAATGGTCGTATTATGCCTTTAATGACCAAATTAAAAAATGGTGATGAGGTTGATATTATTCGCTCACACGCTCAAATTCCGCCAGCAGCATGGGAATTTCTTGTTGTCACGGGTAAAGCACGTTCAGCTATTCGACGAGCAAGTCGTGCAGCGGTACGTAAACAATATTCGGGTTTAGGATATCGTATTCTAGAGCGTTCATTTGAATATATGGGAAAGCAATTTTCAAAAGACCTTTTGAAGAAAGTTTTGCCACGTTTAGCACGTAAAGATGTAGAGGATGTATTGGCTGCTGTTGGGCGTGGAGAGCTGTTTTCCGCTGATGTGATTAAAGCGGTTTATCCTGATTATCAAGATCACCGTGTGGTACAAAAGTCATCTTTTAAGCCTGGGGAAGAAGGTTGGTTTAATATTGAAAATGCTCAAGGTATGATTTTTAAAGTTCCAGAAAATGAAAAGAATGCAATGGTCGAGAATCATCAATCTAAAGCCTTGCCTATTAGAGGAACCCGTGGAGATATACCCGTACGTTTTTCACCGGAAGGAGCAGTACCTGGAGATCGGATTGTTGGTATTATGCAGCCAGGAGCTGGGATTGTTATTTATCCAATACAGTCTTCAGCTTTGATGGCGTATGATGATCAGCCAGAACGATGGATTGATGTCCGCTGGGATATTGATGCCCAAATGAATGAACGTTTTCCTGCACGGATGAATATTTTAGTTGTAAATAGTCCTGGTTCTTTGGCTGAAATTACACAAATAATTTCTGCTAACGATGCCAATATCCAAAATTTATCTTTTATCCGTACAGCACCAGATTTTACAGAAATTATGATTGATTTGGAAGTGTGGGATTTAAAACATTTGAATCGTATTTTTTCTCAGTTAAAAAAGGCAGGTTCAGTAAGTACAGTACGGCGGGTTCATGGATAAAAAGAAAGATTTTGCAATGAATACACAAGATGTCATTGATATTTTTAAACAAGCAGATGCTATTCTAAAAGGGCATTTTATTTTAACATCGGGGCGCCATAGTGCGACTTATATGCAAAAAGCGAAAGTATTCATGCATGCTGACTTGACGGAAAAGTTATGTCGTGGATTGGCTGAAAAAATCAAAAAATCTATCGAGGGAAAAATTGACTATGTTGTTGGTCCCGCAATTGGGGGTCTTATTCCTTCCTATGAAACTTCACGTCACCTTGGTGTTCCTTCTCTTTGGGTAGAGCGTGTAAATGGCATCTTTGAATTGCGTCGTTTTGAAATCAAGAAGGGTGCACGGGTTGTTATTGTTGAAGATATTGTAACAACGGGTCTTTCCATTCGTGAGACTGTTGAAGCGCTTGTTACAGCAGGAGCAGAGGTATTGGCCAGTGCATGTATCCTTGATCGTTCTGGTAGTAAGGTCAATGTTGGAGTTCCATTGATTGCGCTTGCTGAATACGAGATAACCTCTTATGCTAGTGATGCACTTCCTGCAGAGCTTTCTGTTCTTCCCGCGATTAAACCAGGCAGTCGAAATATTTAATTGTCGTTCTATTTTTTTGTGCAAAAGCTTAAAAAGATTAATTTGGATGATATAGATTATTTCATCATCAAAAGATGTATATTGAGAGTCATATGCTTTTTCGTCGTCGAAAACCAATAGATTTTGTAACGCGTATTCGACTTTGGTTATGGCCACGTCGTTCATTTTCTCGCTCATTTTGCTACATACATAAACGTATTTTGCGTATATCAGCAACACCGCATGAAGTAGCATTAGGGGTTGCTGTTGGCGTTTTTTTAGCTTGTTCACCTTTCTTTGGGTTGCATATTATTTTGGCAATATTTTTTTCTTGGCTTTTGCGTGCAAACTTTGCTGCCGCAATCATTGGGACAATTTTTTCTAATCCACTCACATTTTTATTGATTGTCATGGCTGATTATAAAGTAGGGTATTTTTGTTTATCACTTTTTAGCGATGTCAAAGAGATTTCTCTTTCGCAAATTCGTGCTCTATTTAATGGTTTGACATTGTCAAATCTCTCTCTCCTCTTTAAAGGCGCATGGGATACAATTATGAGTCCTATGATTTTAGGGGGAACTCTTTTAGGTATTGTTTTTGGTGGTTTATCTTATATAGGTGTTTACAGAGCAACGGTTCGTTTTAAACAAAAGCGATATCAAAAGATTATAAAAAAAGGCGTTTAAAGAAGCGCTCATCGTAAGAAAGATCGGGTAATATCTTATGATTATTGGTCTTGGAAATGATCTGGTTGATATACGACGTATTGAGAAAATGTTGGTTCGTTATGGTGAGCGTTTTATCCAACGGATTTTTACGGATATTGAAAGAAATAGATCTGAAAATCTCAAAAAAAGCTCCTCTTCCTATGCAAAAAGATTTGCTGCGAAAGAAGCATGTGCTAAAGCCTTAGGAACGGGAATCGCTTGTGGTATCAATTGGAAAGACATGGGGGTAGTTAATTTGCCATCTGGTAAACCAATAATGCAATTAACAAATTGTGCGCAAATGCAACTTCAAAAGTTATTACCTCCTCATCATGATGCAGTTATTCATCTTAGCATAACAGATGATTTTCCTTGGGCACAGGCATTTATTATTATCGAAGCACTTCCACGTGGATAGATGGCGTGAGAGATTGTGCTTTTGTTATTTGAATATTATGATGAAAAAAATTATATCTGTGATGAGAAGGCAGTTGGTGATGATCCCAAAAGATAAAGTGCATAAAAAAGAAAAAAAAGGTGGGCTTCTTGAATTTATTTCTGTTTTAATACAGGCTTTGCTTTTAGCAGCGTTTATTCGGACACTTTTTTTCCAGCCGTTTAGTATTCCTTCCGGTTCAATGCGTCCTACTTTGTTGGTGGGAGATTATCTGTTTGTTTCTAAGTATGCATATGGGTATTCTCGTTTTTCCATTCCCTTTTCTCCTCCTCTTTTTTCTGGACGGATTTGGGCATCTCAACCTCAACGTGGAGATGTGGTCGTTTTTCGCTTACCAAGTAATCCGAAGATTGATTATATAAAACGCGTCGTTGGGCTACCAGGTGATCGTATACAAGTCCGTCAAAGTGTCCTTTATATTAATGATGAGGCTGTTTCACGTCACTTTATGGGGGAGATTGATAATTCTGATATAACGGAAGTGAACTATCCTGTTGAGGTTTATCGCGAGACAATGCCTAACGGTGTCAGTTATGATACACTTGATTTAGCTTTCATCCCGAAAGTTGATGATACAGAAGTCTTTGAAGTTCCTCAGGGACATTACTTTATGATGGGGGATAACCGCGACAATTCAGATGATAGTCGTTTAGATGTAGGCTATGTTCCAGAAGAAAATCTTATTGGTCGCGCGAGCGTGATTTTCTTTTCTATCAGTAATGGTTCAAGTGCTTGGCAGATTTGGCGTTGGCCATTTGATGTGCGTTGGAAACGTTTGTTTTCTTTCATAAATACGGTTCATGATTTGCCGCTTATCAAGCAAGGAAACAACGATGAAACGTCTCATGATTGATCAGCTTTTCAAGCTGACGGGGCATCGTTTTAAAGATGAAGAGAGGTTAAAGAAGGCATTAACACACTCGAGTGTACAAGATTCGGAACAGGGGAATTATGAACGACTAGAGTTTCTAGGGGATCGGGTTTTAGGGCTTTTGATTGCAGAGATGCTGTATCAACTTTTTCCTCAGGCAAGTGAAGGTGAATTATCAGTCCGTTTAAATCATCTGGTCAATGCACAGACATGTGCTGATATTGCGCGTGAAATGAGACTTCCTGATATGATCCGTGTTGGTTTTGAGATGAAAAATTTTGAGGGGCGTCGACTTATCAATATGCATGCAGATGTCGTGGAAGCTTTGATTGCCGTAATATATCTCGATGGAGGATTGGAAAGTGTTCGCCCTTTTATTCAAAAATATTGGCAAAGTAGGGCAAAGAAAATGGATGCTGGTCGACGTGATGCCAAGACAGAATTACAGGAATGGGCGCATATCCAAGGCAATGCACAACCACATTATCAGGTTATAAAACGTTCAGGTCCAGATCACGATCCTGTTTTTATGGTAGAGGTCAGTATTTCTGGGTTTGCTTCAGAGATTGGGCAGGGAAGCTCCAAAAGATATGCTGAAAGAATGGCAGCTGAAAAAATTTTGCGACGAGAGGGTGTATGGAAAACAGTGGGAAAAAATAATCATGAGTGACGTTATGAAAACGCGTTCTGGGTTTGTTGTGCTTATTGGGATGCCTAATGCCGGTAAATCGACATTGGTTAATCAATTGGTTGGAACAAAGGTTTCAATTGTAACACATAAGGTACAAACAACACGAACTTTAATCCGCGGTATTGTCATTCATGATGATGTGCAAATTGTGTTGGTCGATACACCGGGTGTTTTTCGTCCCCATAAGCGCTTAGAACGAGCCATGGTCTCTGCTGCTTGGGGAGGGGCTAAGAGCGCTGATGTTCTGCTTGTTTTAATTGACGCTCAAAGTGGTCTTTCGGATGAAGTTGATATGATGTTAGATATTGTAAACAATATGAAACAAGAAAAAGTTCTTGTTCTTAATAAGGTTGATACAGTTGTTAAATCATCTCTTCTAGCGTTAACCACTAAAATAAATGAACGTGTAAAGTTTGCGCAAACATTTATGATTTCTGCTCTAAACGGTTCTGGTTGCAAGGATTTACTTCATGCGTTGAGTAACATGATGCAGGAAGGACCATGGTATTATCCGGAAGATCAAATTTCTGATATGCCTATGCGTCATCTTGCTGCTGAAATTACGCGTGAAAAACTTTTTCTTCGTCTTCATGATGAACTTCCTTATTCCTCAACGGTTGAAACAGAAAACTGGGAAGAGCGTTCAGATGGTTCCGTTAAAATTAATCAAGTTATTTATGTCGAGCGTGAGAGTCAGAAAAAAATTGTCTTAGGAGCAAAAGGCGATACAATTAAAGCGATTGGTCAAGCAGCACGTAAAGAACTCATGGAAATTATGGATCAAAAGGTTCATCTTTTTCTCTTTGTGAAAGTGCGCGATAATTGGGATACCGATCCAGAACGTTATCGTGAAATGGGATTGGATTTTTTAAAATAAGATTTTTAAAAATAATTAAAGTAAAATGAAGTGGAAAGAACAAGCCGTTATACTTGGTACGCGCCAATATGGTGAAACAAGTGTTATTCTTGAGATTATGACACGTGAACATGGTCGTTATATGGGAGTGGTAAAAGGGGGGCGCTCGCGTCGCATGGCAGCTCTTCTTCAACCTGGAAATTTTGTGGAGGCTGAATGGTGGGCTCGTTTAGACGAACATTTGGGACTTTTTCGGCTTGAAGCTCTTGATTTACATGCGGCACGATTAATCTGTCTACCAGAAGCACTTTATGCTTTGCAATTGATAGCTTTTCATTTGCGGCTTCTTCCCGAACGTGATCCGCACCCCATTTTATATGATATTTTACACCTTTTTATGCAGAATTTTGATGAACCATTTGTAAATGCAGAATTGCTTGTACGTTTTGAAATGCGGCTTCTTGAAGAACTTGGTTTTGGTCTTGATTTATCTTGTTGTGCTGCAACAGGTCGTCAGGAAAGGCTTCATTACGTATCACCAAAATCTGGTCGGGCTGTCTGTGAAGAAGCAGGAGAACCTTGGAAAAAAAAACTTCTTATTCTACCACAGTTTCTTGTACAAAGAATGACTCGTCCTGCTGATTTTAGTGATATAATAAATGGTTTTATACTGACGGGTTTTTTTCTTATGCGTCATGTCTGGGAGCCACGAGATATAAAGCAGCCGTCAGTGCGCATGAATTTGATACAATTGTTTGAGCGCCAATTTGGTGTACAGGCATTAATTTGTTGATCTGATGATAATTGAATGGGAAAATGAGAATTTTAAAGACAATTGCTGAAGTTCGCCAATATACTTCAGAGGAACGACGTTTAAGTTTTTCGATTGGTTTTGTTCCAACAATGGGGGCATTGCATGATGGTCATCTTGCATTAGTACAGTATGCAAGAGCAATGTGTGATCGCGTAGTAGTTTCTATTTTTGTCAATCCAAAGCAATTTGGACCTCATGAAGATTTTTCTCAATATCCAAGAGATTTGAAGGGCGATTGTGCTTTGTTAAAAGAAGCAGGTGTTGAATGTGTTTTTGCTCCTTCTGTAGATGAAATGTGGCCACCAGGAAATGACACAATTGTACAAGTGAAAAAATTATCACGTATTTTGATGGGAAAATTACGTCCAGGGCACTTTTGTGGTGTAACAAGCGTTGTTGCTAAACTTTTTAACATTGTCCAACCAGATAAGGCTTTTTTTGGGGAAAAAGATTTTCAACAAATTTTAATTATTCGGCGTATGGTTGAAGATTTGGCTTTTCCTATTGAAATCGTTGGAGTTCCTATTCTACGGGAGTCAGATGGTGTAGCTTGTTCTTCACGCAATCAGCTTTTAACATTAGAAGATCGTAAAGCTGCCAAAATTCTTCCTGAAAGTGGAAAAGCTGCTGAAAAGCTTTACCATGAAGGTGAACGGTCGGTTGATAAATTATGCAAAACTGTTCATGATATTTTACAACAAGAAACGCGTGCAATCATTGAAGCGATAGATTTACGGGATATGGAAACTTTATGCATGATTAGAGGAACATTGAATAAACCAGCAGTTTTACTTCTTACTGTCCGCTTTGGTGAGGTAAGGCTGATTGATCAATATATATTGCAAGAGAAGGGTGGAAAATGAGTGTACATAAAACCGTAAAGCGTATAACATCTTCCGAAATACGTGCAAGAAAGGGACAACAGCCAATTGTTTCTTTAACAGCTTATCAAGCTTATACTGCGCGGATTGCTGATCCATATTGCGATATCCTTTTGGTTGGTGATAGCGTTGGGATGGTTGTGTATGGGTTTGAGACAACGCTTCCTGTTAATTTAGATATGATGATTTTACACGGGAAAGCCGTGGTGCGTGGATCTCAAAAAGCTCTTGTGGTTATTGATATGCCTTTTGGTTCTTATGAAGAAAGTCCAGAACAAGCTTTTTTTAATGCATCGCGTATTCTTGCTCAAACGGGGTGTGGTGCAGTTAAGCTTGAAGGGGGTGTTTATATAGCAGAAACAATAGATTTTTTGTGTAAACGTGGCATTCCAGTGATGGGGCACATTGGTCTTACACCCCAGGCGGTGAATCGTTTTGGTGGCTTCAAAACACAAGGACGCAAGGAGAATGATTGGCAAAGAATTGAAGCAGATGGAGCAGCGATTGAAGAGGCAGGTGCTTTTGCTGTTGTTTTAGAAGGGATTGTCGAACCTTTAGCGGTGAAACTGACAAATAAGCTTTCTATCCCTACGATCGGTATAGGGGCGTCTAATCAATGTGATGGACAAGTATTGGTTATGGAAGATATGTTGGGCTATGGTTCTCATGTGCCAAAATTTGTACGCCGTTATGGAGACCTTGAACAAGCCATGGAAACTGCAATAAAGAATTATGCAGAGGATGTCACATCTCGTGCTTTCCCAGCGGATAATGAAGTTTATAAACTAAAATAAACTTCAGTTTAAGATGAAAGGTTTGACAAGAGAACATTTGTTGTTTTGATAATAAATGTGCATTATTTAATATATTTTGTATACAATTTGAGCTGTGATTTTTTCCATTTCTTGAATGGAGTCACGCCTCTCATGCAAAACAGAACGCCATTGGGTCGCTAATTCACGTGCTTTTTTAAAGAGAGCTTTCTTAAGGCACCCAATCCTATTTCGCGACGGCGTTCGTGAATAATATAGTGGTAAGTCCCTTATGAAGTGTATAAAATTTATAGAGCACTCCCGTCTTTACGCTTCATAAGAAAGCAAGCCGGCATCATCACACACTTTGCCAATTTTCAATGCTGCGACAGCGCTTAGCACTTGAGATGGTTCATAAGAAGCATTTTAACTCTTTCTTTAAAAAATTTTACCCACACGCCAGCCCCGCTTGTGGTGTGCAAGAGAATGATTTTGATTGATTCAATATAAACAGATTTGAAATGAGTGAAGCTTACGATATTAGGAGCTCTCATTCAAAATGAAAAAACAATGAATTATTATTATAAGTCAGTGTGATGAGTCTGTAATGACAAGGAATCAACAATGCGAAGAGTCTATAATCTTTGGGCATCTAAGTCATTAAAGCGCGTTAAAAATGCGTTTTCAATGTGTTGTGTAGAATAGGGGGATAAATTAAGATCATCGGGTAGAATATTATTGGGAGAGCCAAAATAGTGAAGGGCTTCTTCTGTATTAAATCCAGCAAGCGTAATCGCTTCATAATAGGCAGCAATACGGTCGGCTTGTTTAATTTTTTTTAAAAGTTTTTGAGAAAGATCAACGGGAAGAGAAAAGCGCATGTGGATAGCATCTTGGATGCGCTTTTCAACGCGTTCATATTGTTTTCCTATGACAGCTTTAAAAGGGGAAATCATATCGCCGATGACATATTCTGGAGCATCATGAAGAAGGGTATAAAGACATTCATTGCTTCCCGATTGTGGAAAAAGTTTTTGAAATATTTGTTCAACCAAAAGTGAATGTTGTGCAACAGAATAGGCATGCTCTCCTCGTGTTTGACCGTTCCAACGTGCTACGCGAGCAAGTCCATGGGCAATATCTTCAATTTCAACATCAAAAGGAGAAGGGTCGAGAAGATCAAGTCGCCTTCCAGAGAGCATTCTTTGCCAAGCGCGGGCTTCTCCATTTTTTAATAATTCAGCTTTAGCCATGAGTGTTTTCTATAGTATTTTCAGGAAAGGTAAAATTCATATTTTCAGCAATGCTTATAGTGACAGGAATGTTTTTTACAGTAAAGGGGATGTTATGATCCATAGCATCTTTGACGTGGTCAATACGCATTAAAGCAAGAGCCTCATTTTCTACACATGTTCCCAAGTAGCCAAGCACTTTTGTTCCTGCTTCAATGCTAGATTGAGGGGTTAATTTACACTGGCCTTTTACAATAAAAATACGGCGACGTGCTGCACGGCGGTGGTGCATTCGTGAAACAATTTCTTGTCCAATATAACATCCTTTATTGAATGCAAGTCCATTGATTTGATCGTAATTAATATCATGAGGAAAGACTTTGCCAATTTCATAGTCTTGATCACTTTCCGCAATTGCATAACGGATACGCAATTGATTCCATGTGTCATGATATTCTGAAGTCAAAAAAGGTTTTTTGCCATAGATTCGTATTATTTTTTCTTGTTGTGGGAAGCGTTTATCAACAAAACTTGAATCAAAATTTAAAGCATCTGATTCATTATTCAAAGAAACTGTAACAAGCTCTTGGAATGGTTGTGTAATTTCTACTTTTTTGCGCAGCTTATAGAGCAACAGACGCTTATGGAGCGTATCAGCTAAAGGCATTCTGATATCAATCAAGTAACCATCTTCTTTTTTTCCGATAAGAAAATCAGCAAGAACCTTTCCTTGTGGGGATAAAAGGGCTCCAGGGAAAAGTTCCTGTGGACTAATTTTTTTTACATCTGTCGTGATCAGGGATTGTAGAAAATCTGTTGCTTCTTCACCTGTAATTTGAATAAGCCCGCGGTTTTTTAAGCAAATGGCATTTTGTTTTTCAATCATGGTTCTTGCCTTTCTGCTCAAAGTTACATAATCGATAAGTGAGCAATATGTAAGGAGCGTGGTTATGTTTAAAACATTTGATACAATTTTTAAAGGTGCAACACTTGTAAATCATGATGGAAGAAGCAAGCGTGATATTGGTGTTACAAATGGTCGTATTGCTGAAATAGGTAACCTTACATGTGCATCGGCTAGTGAGGTCATTGATTGTACGGGGCTTCATATTTTACCAGGAATTATTGATAGCCAAGTGCATTTTCGTGAGCCAGGAAATGAATATAAGGAGGATTTGGAAAGTGGCTCGTATTCTGCTGTTTTAGGGGGTGTTACGGCAGTTTTTGAAATGCCTAATACCAATCCATTGACAACATCAGAAGAAACATTAAGCGATAAGGTTCAACGTGCATTTCATCGAATGCATTGTGATTTTGCATTTTGGGTTGGAGGAACGCGTGAAAATGCTCATGAACTATCTGAATTAGAAAGACTTCCTGGTGCGGCTGGAATTAAAGTCTTTATGGGGTCCTCTACCGGTGATCTTTTGGTTGATGATGATGAAAGTGTACGCCTTATTTTGAAGAATACACGCCGTCGTGCGGCTTTTCATTCTGAAGATGAGGCGAGGCTCAAAGAGCGTAAAATATTGCGTATTGAAGGGGATGCATCGTCACATCCGATTTGGCGTGATGAAGTTGCGGCATTAAAATGTACGCAGCGTTTGGTAAAAATTGCTCATGAGACGAAGGCTCGGATTCATGTGTTACATCTTTCGACAGAAGAAGAAATTGATTTTCTAAAAAAACATAAGGATGTTGCAACAATTGAAGTGACACAACATCATTTGACGCTCACGGCTGATGATTATAAGAAGTTTGGTACATTAATTCAGATGAATCCGCCTATTCGTGAGCCGCGCCACCGTGACGCTCTTTGGTACGGTGTTCAACAAGGAATTATTGATGTCTTAGGTTCAGATCATGCGCCTCATACTCTTGAAGAAAAACTTCAACCTTATCCCTCTTCACCTTCAGGTATGACAGGCGTGCAAACAACAGCAGCAATTATGTTGACACATGTGAATGCAGGAAAAATATCTCTTGAACGTTTTGTTGATCTCACTTCACATGGCCCTAGTCGTATTTTTGGTATAAGTTGTAAAGGGCGCATTGCTGTTGGGTTTGATGCTGATTTAACCATTGTTGATCTTAAGCGAGAAGAAATTATTACGAATAGCTTAATTGGTTCGCGTACCGGTTGGACACCTTATGATGGTCAAAAAGTTAAAGGTTGGCCTGTTGGGACTATTATCCGTGGTATGCGCGTTATGTGGGAAGGTGAAATTGTTACACCTTCACAAGGAGAGCCTGTTAAATTTATAGAAACTTTGGTGTAAAAAAATTAAAATTATAAGTATGCCGTAAAATACCATCTTTTAGAGTGGTGATATAGGGTATGTCAGCCTCTTTGGCACATAAGTGTTTTTTTATGCGTGGTGAATATTTTTAGGCTTGTTTTTAGAAACTATGAAGCAAATTACATGAGTGGGAAGCCAAGAGGAAACTTATTCAACAAGAACCTAGATTATTTACAGAGCAAATTTAGTTAAAAATCTTTGTCCGTTAAAGTGTGGGGAGGAAGCCAAAGAACAGTTTTGTATGGGGAAAAAGGCGCATATGAATAAAAGCGTATCAAGACATTATTCTTTAAACGTCTCTCTATTTTCAGAGCTGGTTTATTGCTCCCCGCATTTGTGAAAGGAGTATCATTGATATCGCTAAGATTGAGAGAGCTACTTTTTGTATAGATTAATTATTTATAATGCATGAGGAGGTTTTCAGATAAAATTCTTCCTTCCTCAATGTATCTTTGGTTGGCTTCAATGGCTGCTTGTGTACAATGATGATAATTTTCTGAGAAAGCACGATACGCTTCATTAAACGCTTCATAAAAATAAGCACGTCTTTGTGGAATGGGGCGTTCTGCTTCAATCAGTGCATTCATATAGTCATACCATTGGTTTGTTGGAGGCTCGCAAAGATTTTGGAGAGAATGCAATGATCCCAAAATTTCTGCTAGTCGGAGTAATTTTTTTTCATAAGGTGGAGATTGTTGTGCAAAGGTTGGCATTGAAATGACAAGAAATATTAAAATAATGATGTTCATCAATCTATACCGCATTATTTTTATTGCTTTCTTTGAATAAAACTCTGTAAAGATAAAATAATTTTGTCATGAGAACGGTGTAAAAAAATAAAGTTAATTGCTACATTATTCTCAATTATTGATTATAAAATATAGGGCGTAAGAGGCAGTAAGGAACCCATTGTGGAATATTGAAAATACTGACGAAGCTTTGTGTGGTTAAAAATTTAAGATTTTCTGCCTGCAAGCTATCTATTTTTCACATAGATTTATATTGTATTGCCTATAGATTTTTTTCTAAGCTCATTTTCTTTAAGGAGGGAAAGCATCTCTAATGATAGAACGCTTTTGTCCAATCAAATAAAATAGATTGTTTTTATGATAAACGATGAATACAGCCGTAAATACAATGGGAAAATGGTAAGAAGAATTTAGTATAAGATACAAGTTTTTAGCTTAAACCGCGTAATACAATGATTTGAGATAAGATACATCTAAAAGGATCGGTGCATAATATCGTCCATGGAGTCAATAAATGAAAAAGTTGCGATTTTATAATACGCTAACACGTAAAAAAGAAAAATTTACACCAATAGATGCGACAAGAGTACGTCTTTATGTTTGTGGACCGACAATTTATGATTATGCGCATATAGGAAATGCACGTCCTGTTATTGTTTTTGATATTTTATTTCGCTTATTGCGTCATGTTTATGGCAATGAGCATGTTCTATATGCGCGTAATATTACAGATGTCGATGATAAAATTAATGCACGAGCAGCTAGCGAATATCCAAACGTATCATTGAATGAGGCTATTCGTCACTTAACAGAACGTACATATTCTCAGTTTCAACAAGATACCATAGCACTTGGTTGTCTGTTGCCAACCAGTCAGCCACGCGCCACTGAGCATTTAGAGGAGATGCGCTCTTTAATTGAAAGGTTGCTTGAAAAGGGGCACGCTTATGAAGCGGAAAATCATATATTATTTTCTGTAAGTAGCATAAAAAATCCTCCCCATTATGGGGCATTTGCAAATCGTTCTTTAGATGAAATGAGGGCGGGGGCGCGTATCGATGTTGCTGCTTATAAAAGGGAAGAGATGGATTTTGTTTTGTGGAAGCCTTCTGTGGAAGGAGAACCAGGTTGGGAATCACCGGGCGGAATTCCTGTTTTAGGTCGTCCAGGTTGGCATATTGAATGTTCTGCAATGTCAATGGCAAAGTTATTAGCGCCCTATGGCGGTGGTTTAACCTGTGATGATCCGACCGCCAATGTTTTTGATATCCATGGTGGTGGAATTGATTTAATTTTTCCTCATCATGAAAATGAGATTGCACAAAGTTGTTCAGCTTTTGGGACGGAGCGAATGGCTAATTTTTGGATGCATAATGGTTTTTTACAAGTTGAAGGCAAAAAGATGTCGAAAAGCTTTGGCAATTTCATAACTATTCGTTCTGTTTTAGAGAATAATTTTGGGGAGTTTAATGGTATTTTAACCGATGAAATGAAGCAAAATTGGGCTGGTTTGTCTACGCGTTTTTCGATGTTGCAAACGCATTATCGTGAACCATTAAATTGGACAGCACAGCGTTTAATACAATCGAGCAGCGAACTGTATCGTTGGTATGAATGGCTTCGCAGCAAAAAGAGTGAGATGAAAAACAATGAAGCAATTGATGATACTTTGATAGATGCACTTAGTGATGATCTTAATACTCCAAAAGCACTGACTCTTTTGCGAAAATTTTATAAAGAAGGAAATGCTTTGGCTCTTCTGAATGGGATGAATTTATTAGGACTGTTAAGACAAGAATGGATTAAAGAAATAGATTGCCCATTATTTATGAGAAAAACTTTCCTTGATACAAAATTTATTGATCAGCGCATTGCCGAAAGACTAAGACTTATCCATAATAAAGAGTGGGAAGCTGCGGATACAATTCGTGATGAGCTTGCAGCCGAGGGGGTTCTTTTAAAAGACAGTAAGGATCCGCAGAGTGGTGAGCGCATAACTGTGTGGGAAATAAAACGATTTTAATTTCTCTATTCCAGCAGCTTCATAAAAAAGGAGAATATGATGGAATTTTTATATCATTATGGATATATCGCGCTTAAACTGGCTGTAGGTCTTGTTGCCTTCTTATTTATTTTAAGAACGACGGGGCGGGGGAGTCTTAGTCAGATGACACCAGTTGATTTGGTCAGTAATTTTGTCATGGGAGGTATTATTGGAGGAGTTATTTATAATCAGAATATTAGTAGCATTCAATTATTGCTTGTTTTATTCATCTGGCAAACCTTGATTACATCTTTTAATTTTATTGCACGCTATTCAGTTTTTTTTCGTCGTCTTATTGCAGGGCGGAATGTCACATTAGTTTTAGATGGAGTTTTCCAAATGGATAAGATTAAGAGCTTAGGGATCAATATTAATGATCTCATTACGATGTTACGTCTTAAAGGGTGTCACTTACATGAAGCTGCTTTTGTTCGTTTGGAAACCAATGGTGATTTCACTGTCATTAAAAAGGAAGAGGGAAAGAAATCGACGATTTTAATAGAAAATGGTGAAGTTATTGATGAGGGACTTAAAGAGATTGGTAAAACAAAAAAGTGGCTTCAGGCAGAATTGAAAAAAAAACATGTAAAAGTTGAAAGTTTATTCGCAGCAGAGTGGTATGAAAATATAGATCAAAATAATAAATTGTATAGTGGATTATTTCTTGTTCCTTTTTCAAAAACAGTCTAACTTCAAAAAACGGGTAGGTATAGCTTATTGGAAGCTCCGTAATGAAGAGATGAATCTATAAACAACCACAGAGGGTATTTTGCCTGTTTGTGCGGATGATAGAGAAGTAAGGACTTTATGAAACGCAATGAAATGACAAAAACTGTATCATCAGATACAGGGAGAACTCTGCACACACTTTACAATTTATGGCCCTATATGTGGCCAGTAGGTCGGCGTGATCTAAAAATGCGTGTGTTGTGGGCAATATTTTATCTTGTTTTGGCTAAGCTCGTTCTCATATCTGTACCGTATTTCTTTAAATATTCTACGAATGTGCTTGATTCAAGCTTTCAGCCACCTAAATGGTTCCCATCCAGTTGGATTATTCCCATCATGCTCGTTTTGGCATACAATGTCGCGCGTATTATGCAGGCTGGATTAAATCAATTACGCGATTCTCTGTTTGCCACTGTTGGTCAATACGCTGTTCGTCAATTAGCTTATAAAACCTTTGTACATATGCATGAGTTATCTTTGCGATTTCATTTGGAACGCCGAACAGGTGGGCTTTCTCGTGTGATTGAGCGTGGAACAAAAGGAATTGAAGCGATCGTAAGATTTTCAATTCTTAGTACAGTACCAACAGTTTTAGAATTTATATTAACGGCACTGGTATTTTACATAAGTTATGGGTGGCATTATCTTCTCATCGTTGTTGCAACAGTTGGATTATATATCGTGTTTACCATTAAGGCGAGTGATTGGCGTATTCGCATTCGGCAAAAAATGAATACAGCGGATACTGAGGCGAATACTCGCGCTGTTGATTCTCTTTTGAATTTTGAAACGGTCAAATATTTTGGTAATGAAACTCTAGAAGCCGATCGATTTGATGCTTCTATGGTAGGTTATGAAAAAGCCGCAACAAAGATTTGGACATCGTTAAGCTGGCTTAATTTTGGTCAGACTCTTATCTTTGGTATTGGAATGACGATCATGATGCTGATGTCAGCTTATGAAGTTTTTTATAAGACACAAACTTTAGGAGATTTTGTTTTTATTAATGCGCTTTTAATGCAACTTTCCATTCCACTAAATTTTATTGGTTCAATGTATCGTGATATTCGACAAGGTTTAACGGATATTGAAGCAATGTTTGATCTTTTAGATGTTCAGAAAGAGATCGTTGATAAATCGGATGCTAAACCGTTAGAGATAAGCGATGGGACCATTTGTTTTCATCAGGTAAAGTTTTCCTATGATTCGAGACGTCAGATTCTCAGAGATATTGATTTTGAAGTTCCTGGAGGAAAAACAGTCGCTATTGTCGGTCCATCGGGTGCCGGTAAATCTACTATTTCTCGGTTGCTTTTTCGGTTTTATGATGTTGATGCAGGCTCTATCACAATTGATGGGCAGGATATTCGTGACGTAACACAAAAGAGTTTGCGTGAAGCGATTGGCATGGTCCCACAAGATACGGTGTTATTTAATGATACAATTGCCTATAATATTTGCTATGGGCGTCCAAGTGCTACAGATGAAGAGATGCGCAAAGCTGCTGAAATGGCACAAATATCAAAATTTATTGAAATTTTACCGGAAGGTTTTCAGTCTATGGTAGGAGAGCGAGGTCTCAAATTATCAGGTGGTGAAAAACAACGCGTGGCTATTGCTCGGACACTTTTAAAAGCTCCTCCACTTCTTATTCTAGATGAAGCAACGGCGGCTCTTGATACGGCGACGGAACAGGAAATTCAACAAGCATTGGATATTGTAAGCCGTGGACGTACAACATTGATTATTGCTCACCGTCTTTCTACTGTTATCAATGCGGATGAAATTTTAGTTCTTAAAAGTGGTCGTATTATTGAAAATGGGACGCATACAGAGCTTTTACGCAAGAAAGGTCTTTATGCTTCAATGTGGAATAAGCAGCTTGAAGCATCGCAAGCGGAAGAAAAATTACGTAAAATGCGTGAAGAAGATGAGACGAGTGTTGTTAATCGTAAAAAATAAATAGAGCAAAATGTAATCTATATCTTTATATGGAGTGATTGATTAAATACATAAAAAGACACAAGAGGAACAAAAAGCTTTGTTGCTTGTTTAAGTTTACGATGAATAGGAAATTATATGAGTATTCTGCAATCTTTCCATAATAGCTTTGTACCGGTTCATAAAGAAGGTTATCCTTTTATTGTAGCGTTTTTTGTTATTTCGCTCATTCTTGGTTGGATATGGAGTCCGTTGTTTTGGTTTGGTCTCGTTCTCACGGTGTGGTGTGTATACTTTTTCCGTGATCCAGATCGTGTGATCCCTTTGAATTCAAATTGGGTTATGTCGCCTGCAGATGGGCGTATTTCATTTGTGGAATCATGTGTTCCACCTGAAGAATTAGGATTAGGGAAAGATGAAATGATCCGTATTTCCATTTTTATGGATGTTTTTTCATGCCATATTAATCGTATTCCTATCAGTGGTACAGTAGAGTCTATCGTTTATCAGCCAGGTCGATTTACTAATGCTGACTTTGATAAAGCTAGTCAGTTTAATGAGCGTAATGGGGTGGTAATTGATAGCAAACATGGTAAAATTGGTGTCGTACAAATAGCGGGAATGGTTGCGCGCCGGATTGTTTGCTGGTCAAAAGAAAACGATGCCGTTATGACTGGTGAGCGATTTGGATTGATTCGTTTTGGTTCTCGCCTTGATGTTTATATACCAACTGAAATGAAATTGCGTGTTGCAGTTGGACAGACAGCAATTGCTGGAGAAACAGTTTTGGGTTCTTTTGATGATAAGAGTGCCACAACGGACTTCAGATACGATTAGGACTCACAATGAAAAATTTTTCGCCATTTTCTTCATTCAATCCTGAGGGGCAGCATGATGATGTTGCAAATCGGCGGCGTTCACCTACATCAATGCGGTATGTCATTCCTAATATCATTACTATTTTAGCAATTTGTGCAGGGATGAGCAGCATTCGTTTGGCTTTTGAACATCGCTATGAAGCTGCTATTTTAATGGTGCTTTTGGCCGCAGTTTTAGATGGTGCTGATGGTCGCATTGCCCGTTTAATAGATGGTAGTTCATCTTTTGGGGCACAGATGGATTCTCTTGCTGATGTTATAAATTTTGGTGTTACCCCTGCACTCATTGTTTATTCTTTTATCTTGAATCAAGCAAATCACATTGGTTGGGTTGCTGCCCTTGTTTATTGTGTTGCTTGTTGTTTGCGATTAGCACGTTTTAATGTGATGTTAGATAATCCCAATATACCTAAGTGGCAGAAAAGTTATTTTGTTGGTGTTCCAGCACCAGCAGGAGCATTATTACTTTTATTGCCTACCTATTTAGGCACTCTTGGTTTGGTCCCCAATTGGGGGTGGGCATTATTTTTTAGTCTTTATACTGTAATTATTGCTTTTCTTTTGATTAGTCGTTTACCGGTATGGAATGCAAAAACAATTGATCAAAATTTAAGGCGCGATATCGTTATACCGTGCATGTTGGTCATTGTTATTTATGTCGGTTTTCTTGCGACTTACACATGGGAAACTTTATTGATTACAGCTGTTAGCTATATGATTTTTCTCCCTTGTAGTTTTATCGCTTATAATAAACGTGCTACTTTAGAAGAGAAAAAGGCTGATGCTAAAGCTATCCAAGAATTATAAAGTGCTTCATTCTTCTGTCGAAAAGCACAGGAAAAAGAGAGAGTCAAACGATTTACTTCTCATATGATGATCAATCAGGTACATGATAATCTACAAACCGATTTTTATGGACATTAAAGAGTTTTCCAGTTTCCTTTAAATCAGGTGATAACAAATGGACTATCTTTTTTGCAACCTCTTGTGGTGAAGGGAGAGTTTGTGGATCTTCACCGGGCATAGCTTCAGCGCGCATGGCAGTGCGTGTGGCACCAGGGTTGACACAATTAATCTTAATAGGGGTTTGTTTGAGTTCTTCTGCCCAACAGCGGGCAATCACCTCTAAAGCCGCTTTAGAGGCTGCATAAGCTCCCCAGAAAGGGCGCGCAGCATGCGCAACGCTTGAGGATAACAGGATGGCTCGTCCAGCATCAGATTCACGTAATAAAGGCTCAACGGCTTTCATTAAGCGCCATTGGCTGAAAAGATTTATTTGAAAAACATCTTCAAATACCGTGTTTTCTATATGCGCTATTGGTGAGAGTGTTCCAAGAATTCCTGCGTTTGCAACGATAATATCAAGTTTTTTCCAGCGTTTGGCAATTGAGATAGCAAGGGTATCGATGTTTTCCATATGATGCAAGTCAAGGGGAACAAGGGTTGCATGAGCCCCTTTTTCTCGGATTTGATTATCTAATTCAGTAAGTCCACTGACTGTTCGTGCAAGAGCAATAATATGAGCGCCGCGTGCAGCAAGCTCGAGTGCTAAATAATAGCCAATCCCTCTTGATGCGCCAGTAACAAGTGCAACACGCCCATGGAGACTAAAGTCACGTTTTGTCATCATTAATCTCTTGTTTTAAGAACAAATGATTGATGAATTTTGGAGAGATTTTCTTGATCAACCAGATTCGTAGGATAATATCCAGTAAAATAATGGTCAGTAAATTGTGGGTCGGCGTTATTCCGTTTTTCCCCTGCTACAGCAAGATATAATCCATCCGTTGAAAGAAATTCTAATGAATCCGCTCCAATAAAATCACACATAGATTTTAAATCTGGATATTGATTTGCTAAAAGGTTTTCAGCTTTAGGTGTATCAATACCATAAAAGTCAGGATAAAAAATCATAGGGCTAGAAATGCGCATATGAACTTCTTTTGCTCCTGCATCGCGAAGCATTCGTACAATTTTAAGGGATGTTGTTCCACGTACAATAGAGTCATCAACCAGAATAACACGTTTTCCTTCAATCACAGGACGGTTTGCCGAATGTTTTAACTTGACGCCAAAAGCGCGAATTTGTTGTGTTGGTTCGATAAAAGTGCGGCCAACATAGTGATTACGAATAATACCAAGCTCGAAGGGAATTCCAATTTTTTGTGCATAGCCAATTGCAGCAGGCGTTCCTCCATCAGGAACAGGAACCACAACATCACCCTCACAAGGGGCTTCCTGTGCTAAACGGCTTCCCATATTTTTGCGTATTGTATAAACACTACGCCCTCCAACGATTGAGTCTGGGCGGGCAAAATAAACATATTCAAACAAGCAAAGTTTTTCTGGTTTTGTATTTTCTGGTTTTATAATTTTTTTCGTAATTTCCCCATTTTTTTGTATTTCACATATGATGATTTCTCCATTTTTAACATCACGGACATATTTTGCTCCAATAATATCAAGAGCACAAGTTTCAGAACAAAAGATAGGCTTACCATCAAGTTCCCCCATCACGAGAGGTCTAATTCCTGTTGGATCGCGTGCCGCAATAAGTTTTGTACGTGTGAGCGCTAACATAGCATACCCACCTTCTACTTGCCGAATCGCATCAACAAAACGATCAGAGGACGATTCATAACGTGAGCGGGCAATAAGATGGAGAAAAACTTCTGAATCCGACGTTGATTGACAGATAGCACCAGAAGCGATGAGTTCACGGCGTAATGTGAGACCATTGGTAAGATTACCATTATGCGCAATAGCAATACCTCCAACTTTCAATTCAGCAAAAAGGGGTTGAACATTGCGTAATGCCACTTCTCCAGTTGTTGAATAACGGGTATGTCCAATAGCACGATTTCCTGGTAAGCGTGCAAGTGTTGCAGGGTTTGTATAGTGATCTCCAACAAGACCTAAATGCTTTTCTTGATGAAATATTTTATTATGGTAAGAAACAATCCCAGCTGCTTCTTGCCCACGATGCTGAAGTGCGTGGAGTCCAAGAGCTGTTAATGTTGCGGCATCTTCATGCCCAAGAATACCAAAAACTCCACATTCTTCATGAAGGGTATCATCATCTAATGAAAATTCTTGACAGAAAACATCGCTTTTTATCATCATATTCTTTCAGTTGTGATATGGAGGAATCATTAATATCACATTTTACATCATTTAGTTCTCTTTCCTCATGAAAAACTATTCTCTATTTTTTGAAAATTATCTTTTCATGAGAGTGTTGCTCATACGTATGTTTATTGCTGTCTTTAAACAAATTTTCCGTCTTTTCGAGAACAGATCCAATATCTTTTGGGAGTATTTCCCAAACTTTTTGTCCCAATGAATCTAAAATAGGCCTTGTTTTTGCATTTTTTAACCAATTCGCTTGAAGCTCGGGTTTAATCAGTGCATTAAGCAGTAACATACCGATGACCATGATAAGTAAACCACGAAGTGCTCCAAAAATAAAACCAATAGTACGGTCAAGGATACCAATTCGACTATCGATAATAAAATCAGAGATCTTCATTGTAATAATTGAAGTAATAATGAGAACAATAATAAAAATTGTGACCAATGTTGTGATCAATGCAATCATTTTATTAGAGAGATATTGTTCAAAGAAAGGTAAGACAGGTTTGAATAAAAACAGTGTCGTAACAGCTGCAACTGCCCAAGAAATCAACGATAACACTTCACGTGAAAATCCTCGAAGCATAGCAAGAAAAGCGGACAACAGGATGATTACTACGACAATTCCATCAAGGATTGTTATGATCATTTGTTTGTTCCTTATACATAAAGTTGTGTTCTTTTAAGTCTGTGTACAAATATATTTTTTGTTATGCCATTTTTTGTTCTTATAGCAAGGATCTTTTGTATTTTATAGAGTTTTTTCTATATTATCATATCTGTGGTGCAGATCATTTTTTACTTACGGTAAGAGTAGCAACGAGTTCGGGAAGGTCGGAGAAAGTTTTTTGTTGAAAGTTGAGCGACTTCATCATTTCGGTTGTTGTTGTGGGGTGAAAGGCTCCTTGAAAGCCGAGTTTTTTTGCTTCATTGATGCGCTGTGCTGAATGTGCAACAGCGCGGGTAGCTCCTGAAAGACTAACTTCACCAAAATATACATAATCCGTTGGCAATGCGATATTGGCAAGAGAAGATACCAAAGCAGCGGCTACAGCTAAATCAGCAGCGGGTTCTGATATGCGATATCCACCTGCTACGTTCAGATAGACATCATGCTGTCCAAAACGAATGCCACAATGGGCTTCTAAAACGGCAAGAATCATAGAAAGGCGATTTCCATCCCATCCGACAACCGCACGTCTTGGTGTCCCAAGGGAAGAAGGAGCAACAAGCGCTTGAATTTCTACGAGTATCGGGCGAGTCCCTTCCATTCCTGCAAAAACAGCAGCGCCTGGTGCTTTTTCATTACGTTCCCCTAAAAATAATTCAGATGGATTTATCACTTCGCGTAATCCTTTATCAGACATTTCAAAGACACCAATTTCATCTGTTGGTCCGAAGCGATTTTTTACAGTTCTAAGAATGCGATAATGATGTCCTCCTTCACCCTCAAAATAGAGAACGCCATCAACCATATGTTCAACGACTCGAGGACCAGCAATTTGTCCATCTTTTGTAACATGCCCAACAAGAACAACGGCGGCTCCTGTTTTCTTGGCAAAGCGGATCATTGCCTGAGCACCGATACGTACTTGTGTGACAGTGCCAGGTGCTGAATCTGCTGTATCTGACCATAGGGTTTGAATCGAATCGATAATCACCATATCAAGGTTTTTATGTTCGCTTAAGGTTGCCAGAATATCTTCAACATTGGTTTCAGCAGCAAGTTTCACTTCTGTATTGTTAACTTCAAGCCTTTGTGCGCGCAGACAAATTTGCGCAATAGCCTCTTCACCTGAAACATAGATGACATTATATCCTTTACGTGATAAAGCAGCGGCTGTTTGTGTCAGCAATGTTGATTTACCAATACCCGGATCACCTCCAACAAGGAGTGCTGATCCACGGACAAAGCCCCCACCGGTAACACGATCAAGTTCAGCAATACCAGAATGAATACGTGGAGCATCTTCGATATTTCCAGAAAGAGATGTGAGTGTGACAATGCGTCCTTTACGAGCATTCTGCTTAGGACCACTTCCTATGCCGCTATTTATAGTTTCTTCGATAAGGGAATTCCATTCCCCACAAGCGCTACATTTTCCTGCCCAACGAGAATGGATGGTTCCGCAATTTTGACAGATAAATTGAATACGGTTGCGTGCCATTTTGATTTAACCAATTTGCTCTGGAAGATAATTACTATCGGCCAGATCACTAAAGCGTGTGAAGTCAGATTGAAAGGCAAGGGGAACGATTCCTGTCGGCCCATGGCGCTGTTTTGCAATAATAACATCAGCTTTTCCAAAAGCTTTGTCCATTATTTCTAGCCATTTTTGATGTTCCAAAGTGTTTAGTTTTGGTTCTTCATTTTTGAGATAATATTCTTCGCGATAGACAAACAGAACGATGTCGGCATCTTGCTCAATTGAACCAGATTCACGTAAATCTGAGAGCTGTGGACGTTTATCTGTTCTATTTTCTACTTGACGTGAAAGTTGAGAGAGAGCGATAATAGGAATATTCAATTCTTTCGCTAATGCTTTTAATCCTGTGGTAATTTCTGTGATCTCTTGAACACGATTTTCTGATGAACGCTTTGAACTGCTTGTCATGAGTTGGATATAGTCAATAAACAAGATATCTAAACCATGTTGCCGCTTGAGACGCCGCGCACGAGCAGCTAATTGCGTAATTGATATTCCACCAGTTTGATCAATATAAAGGGGTGCCTTTTGTAGTTGGTTCACCGCACGAATAATTTTTGAAAATTGTTCATCTGAAATATTACCACGCCGAATATCAGAAGAAGAGACTTCTGTTTGTTCAGAAATAATACGGGTTGCAAGCTGTTCGGATGACATCTCAAGTGAGAAGAATCCTACAATGCCGCCTTCATTTTCTTGGATATTGGCATTACGATTATAAGCATTAGCAATATTAAAGGCAATATTGGTAGCCAGTGAAGTTTTACCCATACCAGGGCGGCCCGCAAGGATAATTAAGTCAGATGCTTGTAATCCTCCCATTTTTTCATCAAGTGTTTTAATATGGGTGGCTATCCCTGATAATTGTGAAGAGCGCTTTTTCGCAGCACTTGCCATATCGATAGCTTTTTTAATAGCCTCATTAAAATTTTCAAATCCACCTCCATATTTCCCTTTTTCTGCTAGCTCAAATAACTGATTTTCAACAGTTTCAATTTGTTGGGTAGGCGTGAGTTCTACAGGAGCATCAAAGGCTGTATTGACAACTTGAGTTCCAAGGTTAATCAAAGATCGTCGGATAAAAAGATCGTAAATGACGCGTCCATAATCTTCAGCGTTAATAATAGTGACTGCCTCTGTGGCTAAGCGAACAACATATTGGTATACAGTAATATCTCCAATTTTTTCTTCCATTTGGATATAGGGCTTGATTGTAACTGGATCTACACGTTTTCCTGTTTTAATAAGATGAGATAAAACATGATAAATTTTTTGATGCAATGGTTCAAAAAAATGTTCTGGTTTTAGAAAATCTGAAACGCGGTCAAGAGAATCATTGTTTATAAAGATGGCACCAAGCAATGCCTGTTCAGCTTCAATATTATGCGGAAGTTGCCGAAAAGAAGGAGAATCCTCTTTCTTTGAAGAGCTGACATTAACAACGTTAGTTTCTTCCATAATATTTTTCCACTAAAATTCTAAGTCTAGCTACTTTAGGCGATAAATTGAAAATCGTATAATTAAAAGAATAGAGCGACAAATCTTCATTTTAAGTTAAAATTATATAATTTTTTGAAACTCTCTTTTCGTTCCTCATTTATCATTTGTGTATTATTTATATAACGTCTATCTATTTTATTTTATAATATGTGATTTTAAAGTGGAAGTTTTGCTACTCTAAATTTAAGTATTTTTAAGTTACTTAACCTTAAAATTCCAATATCTGTGTAAGTAGAATTATTTTTTTATAACTGAAATTATTTCAGATCATGTGAGGATATAATCAACTTAACGCTCATACAAACTTTAGCCTTAAGGGTAGAACTTTAAATTATTTTTGCTTTATATGCTGGAAAACAAAAGACATTTCCTCTTAGTGATATTATCATTCTCGGCATGTAATGCCTTTAAATAGTATATTTCTAATTCTTTCATAAAAATTAGGTTCTTTATGTACGATAGCCATAAAATACTCACTTTTAAAGTGTGAGTATTTTATGAGCGATATTTATAATGGAATAAAAAATATAAAACAGAAAGAAAAAATAGCAATTAAGCTTCTTGATGAGAACTGTTTATATCGTTGTCATTAATTTCTTCTGCCAATAATTCTTCCTGACTTTCTTCTAATAATTCTTCTGGAATATTATATATTTCTTTAGCCGAAGTGAGAGTTTCACCTTCTGCTTGGCGTTGTGCTTCACTGGTAGAACGCGCAACGTTAATAATCACAGAAATTTGAACCTCTGGATGTAAACTAAGAGTGATAGTGTGAAGACCGATCATTTTTATTGGATGATTAAGTTCGATTTGATTTCTTCCAATAGAAAAGCCTTCATCTGTTATGATTTCAGCAATATCACGTGTTGACACAGAACCATAAAGTTGTCCCGTTTCACCAGCAGAACGAACAACAATGAATGATTGTCCATCAAGTTTTTCAGCAATTTTTTGCGCTTCGCTTTTGCGTTCAAGATTACGTGCTTCAAGTTGTGCACGTTGTACCTCAAAATGTTTTTTATTAGCTTCATTTGCCCGTAAAGCTTTACCTTGAGGCAAGAGAAAATTACGCGCATAACCATCTTTAACTGAGACAATATCACCCATCTGACCAAGACGAGGAATGCGCTCAAGTAAAATAATATCCATAGTTTTTCCTTTCGAACAAATAAATTTAGTGGAGTTTTTTGCGTGATTGAAAATTGTATTGAATAGCAGCCCAAATTCCCATCAAAAGTACCATGAAAACAATAGGTGGAGCAAAAACGACTGTAAAAATAGCAATATAAACAAGAGAAAGTATAATAATTCGACCGTTTACCCCTTTTGTAATATTGTGAAGATATGCTAGACCGCTAATTAATATGATGACAATGTATGCAGTACTAAAGACAAGGGTACTCAAGTTAAGAGAAGCGCTCAGCTCAACCATCGATGTTATGCAAACAATAATGAAAATAATAATTCCAGAAATTGGAAGGCGGAGAGTTTGGCTCCAATCATCACGGGGTCTTTTCAGCCATTTCATATGTTGTGCTGCTATAATGGAAAAGTAAAGGTTACCAATGAGAAAAACCAAACTATAAATAGTCAAAGAAAAAGCAGTAAAAGTTGCTGTATGCGTCATTAAAAGCTCACTAAAAGCGCGTATATAGGCTTCTTTTATTGACTGTGTTTGTTGCAGAGTTTGTGCTATGTTTTCGGTGATTTTTTTTGCAACGATGGGTGTGGAAGGACGTGTTTGAACATAGAGCCCAATGAAAGTTGCTATAAGAGCGATAAAATTAGTTAAATGAAAAATAACCGATGATAATGGATACCATATCAGTTCATTTTCTTTTTGCGCTGGTCGTGCAAGCCCAAGAAGCCAAGAAGCATAGACAGCAGGAAGGAAAAATAAGAACATAAAGCCAAGAGCAATATAGGTATTAGTGGTTATGATAAGAACAACAGTAGCACTTATGAGGGCGATGAGACTGGCTAATGTTCCTTGACCGAACGCAACAATAAAAATTGGTAATGAAAGAAAGCAGCCAAGAAGAAGAGAAAAAAAGGGCACGATATTTGCAACACTGATGATTGCCAGTCCTATCACAACAGCAAATAATCCTGCTAAAATACCGGTTAATATCTCATAAGTACGATTTTTTTTCATTTATTGCTGTCCTGCTTTCTGCAGTTAGAGGCGTGTCAATACCCCAACTTTGACATTTAATAGCTTAACATAGGATACAACAAGCTATTTTTTAACCATATAAGAAAAGCAACTGGAGAAACTCTCCAGTTGCATAGCATATTGATCGCTTACTTTATAACGTACGGAAGTAAGCCTAAAAAGCGAGCACGTTTGATAGCATTAGCTAATTCACGCTGTTTTTTCTGACTAACAGCAGTAATCCGTGAAGGAACAATTTTCCCACGTTCGGAAATATAACGTTGTAACAACTTGATGTCTTTATAATCAATTTTGGGAGCATTGGTCCCTGAAAAAGGACATGTTTTTCGACGACGATGAAAGGGGCGACGTGCAGAGTTTTGATTAGTATCAGTCATCATTCTACCCCTTCTATAGTATTTTCACGTTGACGACGTGGAAAACGAGGACGCTCTTCATCATGTCCAATGTGACTATTGCGATCAAGGTGTGAGAGCATAGCAGATTTTTCTTTTTCGTGTTTTTCTACGCGAATGGTCATATAACGCAAAATATCTTCATTGATGCGCATCTGACGCTCCACTTCAGCAATTGCTGAAGCTGGTGCATCAATATTGACTAAGACATAATAAGCTTTACGGTTTTTACGAATACGGTAAGCAAGAGGACGAAGTCCCCAATTTTCTATACGCCCAACTTTTCCACCATGCGCTTCAATGACACCTTTGTAGAGACTCAAAAGTTCATCAACTTGCTGCGGAGCAATGTCTTGTCGGGCAAGGAACATATGTTCATAAAGAGCCATTGTTTTGCCTTTCTTCAATTAAATTTCACCGGTTTTAGCGCAAAGCCTCTGCGACTTGTCTTTTTTGGAAATCCAAAGAAGAAAGGACGCGTTTACAATTCGAGACATCTCAGAGCGGAGACACGGGAGGCCGGAAACATTGTATTTCCTACTGATATTTTACAGCCCTCCGTTCAACCTCCAGCTAAAGTGCCGGCAACGAATATTTCATATCTACAGGTTATCTTTTAAAATAGCAAGTTTATGCACATAAAAAATTGATTTGTTAAATCTTGATATATTTCCTTCTTCTACAAAAAGATAATACTGTAATATAAAGGCAAAGGAGGGAAAAATGGACTTTTTAAACCAGATTGATGTTACACTCTTTGAAATGTTTGTCGGCAATCATCAAGCTTGGTCGATTATAGTTTTGTTTAGTATTTTTTGTGCAAAGTTTTTAATTTATATTATTCCTCTCCATCTTTGTGCGTTGTGGTTTTGTAGTGGGGAGAGGGAACGGTGTGTTGTGCTAAGCATTTGCATGAGTATTTGTGCATCTCTTTTCATAGGTTATCTCATTTCTCTTTTTTATTTTCATCCTCGCCCATTCGTGGTAGGGCTGACGACACCGTTTATTCAACATCGTGCAACAGCTTCTTTTCCTAGTAATCATGCCTTGACCATTGCATCTTATGCAGCTAACTTTTATTTTTACCGATACAAAGTTACTTTTAAATTTGCCACCGTATTTTTGTGTTTGATCTGTTGGGCGCGCATCTTTGTGGGTGTACATTATCCCTTTGATATTTTAGCAGGTGCACTTTTAGGAAGTCTCATAAGTTTGGGTGTTATTCAGTTTATAGCACCCTATTTTCCTAAGTTTTTATATCAAATTCCGCCCTTAAAATATAATTTTAAGTGTGGTATTCGTTTTAAATAAAGGGCTTTATATTGATTTGTGCGGATGAATAAGGTCAAAAGAAAATAATTTAATTGTACAGTTTTAGGAGTTGATAAATGGGTGCAGCTTTTATTTTTCCAGGGCAGGGGAGTCAACTTGTTGGTATGGGGAAAGCGCTTGCAGAGCAATTTATTGTCGCAAGGATGGTTTTCGAGGAAGTTGATGATGCTTTGGGTGAGAAATTATCAAAGATCATTTTTGAAGGACCAGCAGATGTTTTAACGTTAACAGCAAATGCACAACCGGCATTAATGGCTGTATCTATGGCTGTCATTCGTGTGATGAAACAATTAGGGCTTCGTATAGAAGAAAAGGTAAGGTTTGTTGCTGGTCATTCTTTAGGCGAATATTCGGCTCTTTGTGCTGCTGGTACATTTACTCTCACAGATACAGCAAGACTTTTGCGTATTCGTGGCAATGCTATGCAGGCTGCTGTCGCGGTTGGTGAAGGTTCTATGGCTGCATTAATTGGTTTAGAAGAGCACATTGTGGAAGAAATTTGTGAAACTGTTTCTGGAGAAGGACTATGTCAGATTGCTAATGATAATGGTGGTGGGCAAATTGTTATTTCCGGTAAAGCAAAAGCAGTTGAGGCAGCGGTAGAGATTGCATCAACAAAAGGTGCAAAACGTGCACTTCTTCTTCCTGTTTCTGCACCTTTTCATTCATCTTTAATGCAACCTGCTGCTGATGCCATGAAGAAAGCACTTTTGACTGTTAACAAAATGTCCCCTATTGTTCCTTTGATTGCCAATGTTTCTGTTGCACCTGAGAGCAATCCAGAGCGTATTACTACTCTTCTTGTCCAACAAGTGACTGGGAGGGTGCGATGGCGTGAAACAATAGAATGGATCGCTGCTAATGGAGTTGATACGCTTTTTGAAGTTGGTTCTGGAAAAGTTTTAACAGGTTTAACGCGTCGTATTAACAAAGATATAAAGGGGGTAACCATTGGAACAGTTGATGAAATAGAATCAGCGCTAGGTATGCTTGGCGTTTAATCTATAAGGAGTTAAAAGATGTTTAGATTAACAGGACGTAAAGCTCTTGTAACGGGGGCTTCGGGAGGAATTGGTGAGGCAATTGCACGCTGCTTTCATGCACAAGGAGCCATTGTTGGACTTCATGGAACACGTGAAGAAAAGCTCAGAGAAGTGGCGGCAGAATTAGGGCAGAATGTTTTTGTATTTCCCGCTAATCTTTCTGAACGCCAATCGATTAAACAATTGGCTGAAGTTGCAGAGAGAAAAATGGATGGCGTCGATATTTTGGTTAACAATGCAGGAATCACTAGGGATGGTCTTTTTGTGCGTATGCAAGATAAAGACTGGGATGATGTTTTAGAAGTTAACCTAACAGCTGCTTCTCTTTTGACGCGTGAATTAATACATTCTATGATGCGCCGCCGTTATGGAAGAATTATTAACATTACATCTGTTGTTGGTGTAGTGGGAAATCCTGGACAAACGAATTATTGTGCTGCAAAAGCAGGCTTGATAGGTTTTTCTAAAGCATTGGCACAAGAAATTGCTTCGCGAAATATCACTGTCAATTGTATTGCTCCAGGATTTATTAAATCTGCAATGACAGACAAGCTTAATGAAAAGCAAAAAGAAGCCATTATGGCTGCAATTCCAATGAAGCGTATGGGAAGTGGGCAAGAAATAGCTACTGCTGCTGTTTATTTAGCAAGCGATGAAGCAGCCTATACGACAGGTCAAACACTCCATATCAATGGTGGAATGGCAATGATATGAGTATTTATTTTATTCCACATTGATTTATGAGTTGTATTATTTTAGATAGTAACGATTGAAATGGATAGATGCATCTATTTCTTTAATATGGTCGTTAATCAATTGATGTCGGAATGTCAGATTGGTTCATTTTGTAGGGGATATCCACAGGATGTTTTAAATCATTACTAAAATCTTTTAAAGTAATGCATCTATTGCTTGATTAGATGAACCGATATAGTTAACCAAATTATAGGAAATATAAATTCGAGGATTTCAACATGAGTGATACAGTAGAGCGCGTTAAAAAAATTATCGTGGAACATCTTGGGGTTAATGCTGATAAAGTTGTAGAAAATGCAAGCTTTATCGATGATCTAGGGGCTGATAGCCTTGATACGGTTGAACTCGTTATGGCTTTTGAAGAAGAGTTTGGGGTAGAAATTCCAGATGAAGCTGCTGAAACGATTTTTACAGTTGGCGATGCAGTCAAGTTCATTGATAAAGCTTCTGCGTGATTACTAAAGGGCAAAGGCATAAATTGCTTTTGCCTATATTCTTCGGAGCTCTTTTGAAAAGAGAGCTTTGAGAGGTGAAGTTTAGTTCAAGGTTAGAAGTTATGAGACGTGTTGTTGTTACTGGTTTAGGATTGGTATCTCCATTAGCTGGTAATATTGAATGTAGTTGGAAACGACTTCTTGAAGGAAGAAGTGGTGTCCGACGTATCACTGAGTTTGATGTGTCAGATTTGCCATGCCAGATTGCTGCGCGTATCCCCTTAGGGGATGGAACAGAGGGGACCTATAATGCTGATTTGTATATGGAACCTAAGGAGCAACGTAAAGTTGATGCATTTATTGTTTATGCAATGGCTGCTGCTAACCAAGCGCTTGCAGATGCCGAATGGTTTCCTAAGAGTGATGAAGATCAGATTTGTACAGGTGTGTTAATTGGTTCGGGAATTGGGGGAGTTGAAGGTATTGTTGAAGCTGGTTATACGCTTCGTGATAAGGGCCCACGTCGTGTTTCTCCCTTTTTTATTCCAGGTCGTTTGATTAATCTTGCTTCTGGTTATGTGTCTATTCAATATGGTTTACGGGGGCCTAATCATTCTGTTGTAACAGCTTGTTCAACAGGGGCGCATGCGATTGGTGATGCGGCACGTTTGATTATGTTTGGTGATGCAGATGTCATGGTGGCAGGGGGGACTGAATCTCCGATAAATCGGATATCTCTTGCAGGTTTTGCAGCTTGTAGAGCTCTTTCTACTTGTCGCAATGATGATCCTGAACGGGCGTCACGTCCTTATGATACTGATCGTGATGGTTTTGTGATGGGGGAAGGAGCAGCTGTTGTTGTTTTAGAAGAGCTGGAACATGCCAAAAAACGAGGAGCACGTATTTATGCTGAGGTTATTGGCTATGGTTTATCTGGTGACGCTTACCACATTACAGCACCTTCAGAAAGTGGTGAAGGGGCTCAGCGTAGTATGATAGCTGCTCTTAAGCGTGCACAAGTGAATGTGAGTGAACTTGATTATATTAATGCTCATGGTACATCTACGATGGCTGATTCCATAGAGCTAGCGGCTGTTGAGCGTGTTTTAGGGAGTTATGCACCACAAGTTTCTATGTCATCAACGAAATCATCTATCGGGCATTTACTTGGTGCAGCCGGTGCTGCTGAGGCTATTTTTTCTATTTTAGCTATACGGGATAATATAGCCCCAGCGACACTTAATCTTGACAATCCATCGATTGAAACAAAAATCGATCTTGTACCACACAAACCGCGTGAACGAAAGATTGATACAATTCTTTCTAATTCTTTTGGATTTGGTGGGACAAATGCATCGTTGGTGATGCGACGTTTTAGGGGATAATAAGTATTTTTATTTAATTTCTGCTTTTGAGTTTTCTACTTTATTATAAGGTGAATGAGAAATTATAATATTATCCTTAATCGCTATTGAGGGGTTATGTCCGATGTGAAAAATGGAAAATCATTAAAGGACGTAAGTGATTCCTCTTCGAATCATTTAGCAGATAGTTATGACATGTTAATACATAAAAAACGAAAGAAATCATCTATCGTCCGTAATCCGTTGGTCATTCTCGGTCATTTTTTTCTTATGCTGATTGTGATTATTCTTTTTGCCATAAGTATTCCTCTTTATATTGGAAAAAGTATTTTTGAAGAAAAGGGAAAAATTGAGGAAGAACAAATTGTTCTTATCCATCCTGGTACCGGAATTCGTGAAATTGCTTCATTGCTAGAAAAACGTGGTTTCATTCGATCATCAGATATTTTTGTTTATGGGGTTGGTTATCACCAAAAAACAACGCATCTGAAGGCTGGTGAATATTTAATTCCAGCTCATGCTTCGATGCAGGATATTATGGATATTCTTGTGAAAGGAAAATCTATAGAATATACATTTACAGTACCTGAAGGTTTAACGGTTCAGCAAGTTTTCGATCGATTAGCTGCGAATGAAATTTTGATTGGAGACCTTCCAAAAATTTTGCCTCCAGAAGGCTGTTTAATGACGGATACAGTTCATTTTATTCGGGGGACAACGCGTAAAGAGATTGTAAATAGATTGCGTGAAGGACAGACAAAATTAATTCATGATATATGGGCTACGCGTTCACCTGATTTACCTATTAAATCAATTGATGAATTTGTTATATTAGCCTCAATTGTTGAGAAAGAAACGGGAATTGCAGCAGAAAGACCAATGGTTGCTGCGGTATTTTATAACCGCCTTACAAAGCATATGCGTCTTCAATCGGATCCAACAGTGATTTATGGTCTCTTCGGAGGAAAAGGAAAACCATCCGGTCGTGCGATTTATCGTTCAGATCTTGAGAAGGAAACACCATATAATACTTATAAAATTAATGGTTTGCCCCCAACGGCTATTGCAAATCCAGGTCGAGATTCTTTGAAAGCGGTGGCACATCCACCAAGCAGTGATGCACTTTATTTTGTTGCTGATGGTTCAGGAGGGCATGTTTTTTCTCGAACTTTAGAAGAACATAATATGAATGTTCGCAAGTGGCGAGAATTAAAGGCAAGACATTGAATTTATAGTGATAACACATCTTTTTGCATCGTAAATGAAAATCTCAAATATAGTAAAATTTTTCTATTTAAACTTTTTATGAGAATGATAAAAAATTATTTTCTTGTCTGTCACAAGTGGGAAGTGGGATTAGCGTATGGATAAAAATATTTAAGAAAGAAGTGAATATACTGCTAATACCTTATCTCAAAAAAGAGCAGAATAACATTGAGAATTTCTAAGAAAACACATTGATTAGGGGATAGGTTGAGATAATGTATAATTCAAATTTTGGAGAAACATTTATGAACAAAGTAGAGTGATGTAATGACAGTCTTTGAAAGTAAATTGAGTACTATAAAAATGAATAAACGCCGCGGTTTTTTATTTATTCTCTCTTCGCCTTCAGGTGCTGGAAAATCAACAATTTCTCGATTACTTCTAAAAGAGGGACAATTAGAGCTTTCCGTAAGTATGACCACAAGGAAAAGGCGTCCTAGTGAAGTAGATGGGCTGCATTATAACTTTATTTCAAAGGAAGAGTTTGAATATAAGCGTGATAGAAATGAATTTATTGAATGGGCAGAAGTTCACGGAAATTATTACGGCACTTTACGTGAAACTGTTGAAAACGCATTGAATGCTGGCCATGATATGTTATTTGATATTGATTATCAAGGTACCGAGCAGCTACAAAAAAAGATGCTAGGAGACACTGTATCTGTTTTTATCCTTCCACCATCAATGAAAGAGCTTGTTTCGCGTTTACATCGTCGAGCAGAAGATAGTCAAGATATCATCAATTTGCGATTAGAAAATGCACGAACGGAGTTAAAGCATTGGCGTTCTTATGATTATGTTGTGATTAACGAAGATTTAGATCAGTCTTTATCTTTTATTAAATCAATTTATTTAGCTGAAACCGTAAAACGTGAGCGTTGTTCTTATCTTGGCTCTTTTGTTGATGGGCTTATTGCTGAAAAAATCGATAAATGTTGTGATTAAAAAAGGTTTTATAACACAAAGTGCATTTTTTAGAGCACTAGATGCGCTAAAATTACAAATTCAGAAACCGAGAGCGTTTCAGCACGGCGCGTTCCATCAATTCCAGCTTTTTCTAAGAGCACTTCACCTCCAAGTGTTTTGAGATTTTGACGAAGCATTTTTCGTCTTTGCCCAAAGGCGGTTTTTGTGACGAGGCTTAGTTTTTGTGCAGAGCAGGAAAGAGGTTGTGTTCGCGGAATAATATGAACAACGGAAGACGTTACTTTAGGTATTGGTATGAAGGCTTGAGGGGGGACATCAAAAGCAATTTTAGCAATGGTACGCCAGCCAGTTAAGACACTAAGACGTCCATAATGAGTAGATTGAGGTTTAGCTGTAATCCGTTTGGCAACTTCACGTTGAAACATCAATGTCATTGATTCATAAAAAGGAGGCCATGGTTCAGTTAAAAGCCAATTTAATAAGAGTTGTGTCCCAATATTATAGGGAAGATTTGCAATAATGCGAGGTTTTACTGGGCTTGTTTCAAAGAGTTTTGAGAAGTCTTGCTTCAGTGCATCATTACAAATAACTTTTAATTTTTTAGGATAGTGTTTTTCTATTTCTAAGAGAGCCGGTATGCAGCGCTCATCGCGTTCTATTGCTGTTACAATGGCACCCTTTGCTAGCAAGGCACGTGTGAGACCTCCAGGACCTGGACCAATTTCAAGAACAGGTTTTCCTTCTATATTGCCTGCTTGATGAGCAATTTTAGATGTTAAATTAAGATCAAAAAGAAAATTCTGCCCCAAAGATTTATGCGCTTGTAATCCGTATATATCAATGACCTCACGCAGAGGAGGGAGATTATCTATTGGCATGGGTTTAAACTATTTTTTGCAAGTTGATTTGCAAGTTTAAGAGCAGCAATAAAGCTTTCGGGAGAGGCTATCCCTTTATCAGCAATGTCAAAAGCAGTTCCGTGATCTGGAGACGTGCGAATAAAAGGTAGACCTAACGTGACATTAACAGTGCTATCAAAGTCTAATGTCTTAACAGGGATAAGGGCTTGATCATGATACATACAAATGGCAACGTCATATGCTTTTCTTGCGCATTCATGGAACATTGTGTCGGCAGGCAGTGGGCCTGCAATATTGAGTCCTTTCTTTTTAAGATATTCAATAGCAGGAGTGATAACTTCAATATCTTCTTTTCCCATTGCACCTCCTTCTCCAGCATGAGGATTAAGACCAGCAACAGCTAGTCGGGGTGACGTTATTTTAAACCTTGTTTTTAAGTCATATTCAGTAATAAGTACCGTTTGAATAATTAAATCACGGGTAAGCTGTGAAGGAACATTTTTAAATGGAATATGAACAGTTATTGGTACTGTTTTTAATCGGGGTCCTGCTAACATCATAACTGGATGATAACATTTATGAAAAGCTTTATGGGCTAAATCGGCTAAAAATTCTGTATGACCTGGAAATTGAAAACCGGCATCATAAAGACTCTTTTTTGCAATAGGACAAGTGATAAGTGCACATGCATGGCCATTTTGAATCAATTGAACACAGCGTTTAATTGCTTCAATAATTCCAGCGGCATTATTCGATGAAGGTATACCTAATTGATCACTTTGTTTGTTTTTTAACGGTATGATAGGAAGAGCGTTTTGAAAATTTTTTGCAGGATTATTGATTAAAACAGATTGCACCTCAACATCAATCTGTAAAAAACGAGCGCGCGAACGAATAACATCTGGATCAGCAAGAAGTACAAAACGTGGAATTTGGCGCGTAACACGCAAATTCCACGCTTTTAGTACTATTTCAGGACCAATTCCGGCAGGATCACCACCGCTAACAATAAGAGCAGCCATTATGAATTTTGAATGCGTGCCACTCGCCGCAGTTCTCCTAAATATTTTTCGCTTAATTCTTCAAGTTTTTGCGGGCTTCTTTTTTTACTATCTTGAAGAGAAAATATCAGTCGAGCGACATAATCATCAGAAACTCTTTTTATTTTGCAGACAGCAATTGCTTCGATTCCATCAGATGTTTCTTGTAATTTTGTCATTTTTCCAGCAGGCGTTTCAAGAATAGCTTGTTCCCATGCATTAGGAAGTTGTGGCTCCAGAAACTTTCCTAAGTGGCGGATAGTAACGTCTAAAATACTTCTTGCTTGATTGTGAGCATTGGCACATCCACGGAAATGTGCGCGAAAATTACTTGCTTCTCTTTGACGTCTTTCAAAGATTTCTGAACGACGATGTGCAGGAATGACAAAAACAATTCGCTGTAATGTATATTCGTTGGTTGAAGGTTTTACACCACCATTTTTTAATATTCTGCGTACAGCTTCTTGTTCGCTAATCATGCCAGTTTCAGCTTGATAGCGTGCACTAACAAGACGCCCCCATCCTATTTGTCCACGGATGTAATCTTTAAAGTGTTGCACAGTGATCTCAGTTTGGATCAGAATCTGGTTGAGCTGATCAATCGTCATATTATTTTGTGTCGCAAAATTCTCAAAAGCTCTATCAACTTCATCATTGCTTACTTCAATATTACGACGTTTTATTTCAATATTTTTTAGCTTTTCGTCAATAAGCTCTTTTTTAGCCTGTGCCACCAAATTGCTTTGCTTTTGTTGTAACCTGAGAAAAGCAAGGCGTCTTTGTATATCATAATTTGTGATGGGGTTGCCATTAACTGTAACAACAATAGAAGTCTGCGCAAAGACTGTCGGAATCAAAAATCCATTTATTAGCAGGCTACTTACGCTCAAAGATGCAATATAAAATAAAGCAAGAAAACGCTTTTTCAATTTATTCATGTAAATAGGCTTTCGCATTGTTTATTAATTCTCATCAACAACTTAAAATACACGCTTTCTTTCATAAAAACAATGATAAGTTAAATGACTGATACATTCCCTTTATAAATTAATCTATCTTTTTTCCGATATCTGCAATCGTACGCAATGAAAGAGAGAAATTAAAGTTTTGCAAGGGTGCTTTCCTGCCTGGATTCGTTACCTGTTGATAACCGAATGTTAACCCGAAACATTCATCCATATAACTCAAGCTAATTCCTCGCTTTATAAATGTACCAGATACTAAATCATAACCGGCGTTGCTATTAATGGACCAATAATCTGCCAATTTAAGTCCTGTTTGAAAAGAAATTTCTTGGCGCTCTTGAGAATATTCATAATCTGGTTGCTTTGCGATATAGGCATATTGTAGAGCCGCCCAAAAATTTTGCCATTTTTGTGATGCTTCGATTTCACTACGGCGCATTTTTCCTGTTTTTTTGTCAAAGCGTCCACGCGTTTCTAAGGAAAAACCACTTTTATGGGTTGTACCAAACATTGCAACATAGTCTGAACGTTTTGCCTCTAAGCTAGAATGAGTACCGACATTGATAAAGTCCTTTTCTGCAAAAGAATTCTTTCCTGCTAGATGAAAGGATTGTCCAATGAGACCATAAAGAGACCAATTATCATTAAGGCTTCCAGAATATCTTATACCTATATTGGCTCTTGTACCACCTTCTACACGATCATAACCAGAAAATTTGTCTCGTTGAAAGAGAGTGGTTGCATCAAAGACAAAGCTTTGAGCATCTTCATTAGGAATTTGTCCAATATATTGTTCATTATTGCGTATAAAAATTTGTGCAGTTGGTTCTATAATATGTGTAGAATGATCAGCGGTAATGAGGAAGGGATAGCGTAGTTCCAACCCTGCTGTTGCCATGCCACGAATTGCTGAACCATGAGTTGCGGATAAGGCATTGTTTTCTATAGAATCTGTATGATTTTTGCTTGCATTGGTTGTAATGATATCAGCTCGTAGAGAGAGAAGAGGGGTTAAGATGAGTCCATTGTGCGTGTTGAAGCGCTTTTTCCACTGAAGCTCGTTTGTTAAACGCAAACTATTTCCAGCCATACCAGAAAGTCTTACTGTATTGAGAGGGTTTCCGTTCTGGTCGGGTGAATTGAAGTCAGCATGGCGACGATAAACTGATTGTATATTACTATGGAAGGTAAGCTCTCCATTATAAATGGGTTCATCTGGTGTGAAAAAATAATCGATGCGTGGTAAGACCCACGCTTGTCGAGAGTGACGTTCATAATGAGGATCATTCAGTATTGAATCTTGAACTTTAAAATGATAAAAACGCATATCAAAATAATTTTTTCCTGCAAGACCATTCAAATAGATCTGAGAAAGTTGTGTAGGATTGTTATAGTTTTCAAGTTTATAGGCACGACTAAAATGCCGATCCGATTGTGCAAGAATATCCCATCCATAAGTCCAGTGTGAGTTAATACGAAAATCCCCCTTTGTCGCCAGCATATAACGGTTTTTATGTTGGGCATCAATCGTATCATTATCAAATCTATGCGGTTTCATTTGATATATATGAGCAAAGCGAATGTTATAACGGCCCGTTTTTAAACGCTGACGCCATTCCCCTTCGGTTAAAAGCCCTTGTTGGGTATAAACCGTAGAATAAAGGGTAAAATCATAATGGGGGGCGAGATTCCAGAAATAAGAATTCTTTATCCCCATACCGAGATAATCAGTATAAAAAAAATGAGGAGTAAGCAGACCGCTAGCACGCCTGACAGTTGGATCATAGATCTCAAAATTTGGAAATTTTATAATCGGTACACCAAAAACTTCAAAACTGCTATTTTCAAACCGAATTTTTTTGACGCTATTATTCCATATGATCTTTCTTGCTTTAATTTTCCATAGGACGTCTCGATCTGGTTTATAAGAGCAAGGTTCACAGGCTGTATAGGTTGCATTTTCAAAGACTGTTATGTGATTGTGTTTGCGTGTAGCATTTTGGGCTGAAAAGTGAACATTGTTGGCTGTATCAATACGTAAGGCGTTTACAAAACCCTCGCCAAGATCTTGGGTCATATCAATTTGGTTGGAATAAATTTTATTACCATCCTTTTGAGTAATTTCAACGTTCCCTTGTGCTATAAGCCGTCCTGTTTTTTGATTGTAAATAATTTTTTGAGCGACAACTTTATTGCCATCATATTCGATTTGGACATTACCGTGTGCAGAAACAGTGTTTTCATCACGATTGTAGATGAGTTCATTCGCAGAGAGCAAAAGAGGAGGTTCCGGATTTTGAATGCGACTTTGAGAAGGAGATTGAAGGCTTTGAGCGTGCGCACAATAAGATAAAGCACCTCCTAAAATAACCCCCACAATACTTTTAAAAGCGAGAGCACTTAATTTTGTTAAAATAGTTTTTTTAAGTGTTAATGCTTTCACTTAGCCATCCTCTTTATGAAGTAAAAAAGAGATTCCTAAGAATAACGCAATAACAACGGGTGTCCAAGCTGCAATAATTGGTGGAATATATCCAGCATTACCAAAAGCTTGAACAAGTACGGAAATAACATAAAGTATAAACCCAGCTATTACGCCACCAAGAATCAACATTCTAGATTGCCCAAAACGTGTAAAATTTAAAGATACAGTTGCTGCAATGAGGGTCATTGCCACAAGCAATGCCGGTAATGCAATCAGAGATTGGAAATACATATCAAAATTATTAGCAGAATAGCCAAATGAACGTGCAATCATAATTTTTTTTGGCAATTGGTAAAATGGAATAGTTGCGGGATTCACTAAACGTTCCGTTAAAAATTCAGGTTTTAGATTGGTTTTTATTTGCAACACGGTAAATTTTTCAGGAGGATGCCCTATTTTATAGATTGTTCCATTTGTTAATAGCCAAAATCCATTAGTCAAGGTTGCTTTTGGGACGTTAATCCAATTTTTAACGGTTGCATTGTCATTGTATTGTACAAAGGTTGCATCGAGAAGAGAAAGTCCTTGATCGGTGATAGATTTAGCACCAATGGTTGTTCTGCCTAAATTTGTACGTTGTGTTAACCAGTGGATACTTGTATTGTGAAGAGGTGTTAGTACATTGTGATTGCGCCATTCAGTCATCTTTTTTTCTGCTTGAGAAAATCCCCATGCAGCAAGTGGATTAATGAGAAGAATTGAAAATAATCCTAAAAGAAAAGCTCCAAAACAAGCTGGCATAAGAAATTGCCATGCAGAAACACCGATTGAACGAGTCACCACAAGTTCAAGTTTTTTGTTGAGCGAGATAAGCGTTGCTATTGCAGAAAAGAGTGCAATGAAAGGGATAAGTTGTTGCATGATAAAAGGGATGCGTAAAACAGAGAGGAAAAATGCATCTTTTGCTGTATAATGCGGAAGGGAAGATAGCCTACCGGAATTCTCTGTGAAATCGATTAAAAGAGCAAGAACAAAAATGCTTCCCAAGAAATAACAAGTTATTTTAAGATAACGTATAAAAAAATATCGTCCAAGTGTCCACCCAATCATGATATTTTATCCGAGGAATCTTGAGATTTTCGATGTTCAAATTTGTTCATTATTTTTTGAAAAGCGATTTGAAGTATCTCATTAACTTTTGTGGGAAGCCCAATTTTATGATTCGTTAAAAGCATAAAAAAGACAAATGCACTTGTTCCTATAGGTATAATATAAAGGAGAGGAACGTATGCAAGATCGCTTTTTGCTTTTTCTGCGAAAAAATATCCTATCCAATATACCAGAAAAGAAAGGGCAATTGCCCAGAGGTTTGCGGAATGACGAGCTTGTCGATGGGAGCGTACATCCCCTGCCGCTGCTAATGCAATAAGTGAAAAAACAATAGGGTAGAGCCATTGTGTTAATCTGCGGTGAAATTCAGCTTTATATTGGAGTGGTTTTCGTTGATAGTAGGGATCTTTTGGGTCAGGGTTTTGTAAATAAGAAAGAGACCGATCTTTTGGATAAAGAGTAGGTGTTTTATCACTGGGGATAAACTCTCCTAGGCTAAAAGTATATGAGCTAAATTGCACGATTGAAACACTGTTATTTTGATGATTGACTCTTTCTATTTCACCGTTATTGAGAACCAGAAAACTGCCGTTTTTATTATTCACAATGGATGCGTCTGTTGCATAATAAAAAAGATCAGTTTTAGGATCACGCTGGTCGGCAATGAAAAGGCGTTCAAGTGTTCCATTTGGATTTCGTTCGCCAATTTCTATGTAAAGGTTATTGGCGAGTTTTTGAAAGCTCCCTTCACTAATGAATAGATTAATAAGATCAAAATGAGCGCTTGCTAGCATTTGTCGCATATGAAGACGCGCTTGAGGAACAACAAAATTAGCTATAGAAAAGGAGATACAGGATGTAACAATAGCAAGAAGAAGGATAGGTTTCCAAACAGTACTTTTAGGAAAACCAGAGGCATTGATGACAGCAAATTCTGAGTCTTGATGCATTGCTGAGAGGATGGTTGTAACTGCGATCACTAATGCAAATGGAATGACAAGAAAAATAACAGAAGGAACCAATGAGAGTGAAAATTGTAAGACTGTGAGGAGTGTTTGTTTACTTGTTGTGAGAAAGTTTATCCGTGCAAGAATTTGTACAGTCCAACTAACGCCCACTGCTGCAATCATGACAAAACTAAACAAAACAAGGACACGTTTCAGAATGTAGAACTCAATAATACGCATAAATTGGGGAAAATCCTCAGTTTTTAATTCGATAGCAAATATTCTTACTGCTTTCGGTTAAAATGTAATAAAGTTTGAAAAAACATCCTTTCATGAATTGGATATTTTTACCAAATAAATAATATAAAATTGCCTATGAGGTCCTCTTTAAATTTTCCGTACATTATATTTTATTTTCAACTATAGTCTACAAAGAAACTAGAAGAATCTAGAAAATAATTTAAAAAACTTTTTATTAACGTTGAAAATAAAAATTATTGTCTTTTAAAGATACGTGCAAAAAGATGATGCATCTCAATCAAAAAAGAGGGTTTATATCTTGAACCGTTTCCTTTGTATTAGGGATATAGAAGTTTTTTTAAAAGATGTTAGCTTTTTTATAAAGAATGATGAAGGCTTAAGAGATTGGATATTTTATTCTATCATTTGACGCAGTCAACGCTGAAGGATATTTTGCCGACGCTTGTGGAGCGTGCATTGGCTCGTTTTGGTACAGTAACAATACAGTGTGTGAGTAAAGAACAACGCGATTCTATAGATATACATTTATGGGTTTATACTGATGAATCATTTATTGGACATGGAACGGAGTGTGATCAATATCCAAACTTTCAGCCTGTATTTCTTACGACAGGACAAGAAAATCCGAATGATTCAAAGATTCGTTTTCTCATAGAGGGAGCTGTTTGTTCGGATATTGATGCTTATCAACGGCTTGTTGTGATATTTGATGGTAGAAGTGAAGAGCAGTTGAATCTCGTTCGTGCACAGTGGAAAAAATATAAAATGGAAAATCATAATTTAACGTATTGGCAACAGACTGAAGATCATCGCTGGGAAAAACAGGTTTAATGCGTCTCGTATCTATTGTTCTGATTTTTATAGGATTACTGGGAATAGTAAATCCTGCACTTTTTATTACGGAAGGCTCAGGGGGAGGGCGTTGGGTTTTTATTGTGATTTTTCTTTTAGGCATGTTAAATATATGGACTATAATTAAAAAAATGAAACGCCATAATGATGATTATTGATCGAATTTTGCTTGTTTTATGGGCTGTGATGTTGGCCTTCTTTTGCGTTTCATGGTTGGGGACAACGCATATCTTATCAGAAATGTTTGCTGTTTTTTATATAAGCAATATTGCAGATTTTTTATTTTTCTTTTTGAGTGCCTTGTTCGCGGGAACATTGTGGTGGAAAATACCTCAACCCCTGTCTTTAAAAATGAAACTGGCAGCATTTTTGCTGCCAGTACTTATTTTATTCTTCTTTATTATATTTTAGTTGGATATTTCATTATCTGTAAATCCAACGAAGCAAATCAGTGAAATAAAAGAAGCAAGAAGCAAATAATAGCCGATATAAGATGTATCAAAATGTTGTACCAGATATTCTGCAATATAAGGCGCAAGAGAGGCTCCTACGATACCCGATAAGTTGAAAGTAATAGAAGAACCAGTATATCGAATTGCTGTTGGGTATGGTGAAGCCAAAACAGCACCAAGAGGACTGTATATCATCCCCATGATAGACAAACCGATAACAGACATTGCAAGGACTCCTATAACTCCAGAATTTAAGAAATAAGGAATTGCAAAAGAATAGATACCGGTGATGATTGTAACCCAAATCATCAAAGTTCGACGTCTAATACGATCAGCGAGTTTTCCAGTGATGACAGTAAAAATTCCACAGAAAATAGCACCAACAATTTCGACTTGAAGAGCTTGATAAAATGGCAATTGCAGATGGTTTGTTGAGTAGCTTAACAAATATGCAGTGACCAAGTAAAACAAAACAAATGTTGCCATACCAGAAAATATTCCAAGAAATAGGATTCGTGGACATTTTAAAAAGACATCGATGATAGGAACTTTGACACGTTCTTTACTTTCAAGAGTTTTTTTGAATTGAACAGTTTCATTGATTGAAAGACGGACCCATAATCCTATAATCATAAAAACAACTGAAGCAATAAAAGGAATGCGCCATCCCCAAGCTAAAAGTTCTTCATGATCAAGGAAATGCAACAGACCTAAATAAACGGCAATAGATAAAAATAAACCGATTGGAACACCCAATTGGGGGAACATCGCGTACCAGCCGCGCTTTTCTGGAGGGGCATTTTCTGTTGCGAGCAAAACAGCTCCTCCCCATTCTCCTCCTAATCCCATTCCCTGTCCAATACGGCACAAGGTCAAGAGGAAAGGGGCAAACCATCCAGCGGTTTCATAAGTAGGAAGAAAACCAATAATGACTGTTGAAAGACCCATTGTGAGAAGAGAAGCAATAAGTGTTGCTTTTCTTCCAATTTTATCTCCAAAATGTCCAAAAACAATTGATCCAAAGGGCCGAGCAAAAAAGGCCGCTCCAAAGATCAGGAAAGATTGTAAAATGGCAATCTGATCATTTTGTGTTGGAAAAAACACATGAGGAAATATGAGAGCTGCGGCAGTGGCAAAGACATAGAAATCAAAGAATTCAATTGTTGGGCCAATAAGGCTTGCAAACAAAATGCGACGAGGGGAATTTCTGTTGCTTGTAGCTTTCATTTCTGAGTTTATAGACATGAATAGAATGTCCCTTTCAGTATATGACAAATCAAATGACGAGTTAACTGACTATAACTATAGAAATTTCAAATCAGTGTCGAGTCAATATTATGACACTTCGTTATATATTAGAACAATGATTATGGACTGATGAGTATGAATAAGTGGTCTACATATTATCCATATTGAATAAAATAAAGACACTGCTTTAAATGCTGTAGAAGATGGCAATAGGTGGCCATAAACGCAGCTCTCATTCACATTGCTGTTTCTTTTAAAGTTTAATGCTATTTTTATCTATTAAGGAATCAATCTTCTTCGTAGATCGGTGTTTAGTGTCTTAAAATATTAAAAATATTTTTCATGGATGCAATTATAACACTTTTAAAGTGTATCTAAAACAAATTAAATCTTTTAGTTGTGCATACATTTTAAAACACATGATGTATATTTGATCTGTCAGAGTTTAATCCATCGAATGCTTTGTTATCTTAAAAAAACATGAGGTTGAGCAATTGCATTGAGTTGTTTTGGTCTATGCACTTTTTTCTAAATGGGAGAATTTAAATTTAAAATTATGGAGTGTGAATAATGCAACGCAAATTGAAATTAAGTTTTTGTGCATTAATAACCAGTGGTTTTTTTGTCAAGATTGCGAGTGCAGATGGAGTAGCAGCACCAAAAGAAAAGTTATTAACACCAGTAAGTATCAGTGAACACCTAGAAGAGACAAAAAAATTGTTATCGGAAGTGAGGGGATTAAAAGAAAAAAATGAGGGATCAAAAAGGATAGAGAATAAACAGATAGTAGAAGGAAGTAATCCTTCAGAAGAGGAAAGGAAGAGATTAGAAAACCTATTCTTTGAAGTACTCACAAATTCAATAATAAGTGATGGTGCTACTATCTATATTACTAATCGTGACTCTGAAAATTCTGAAATAAATAGCTTTAAATATGAAGATGCAGGCTATTCCATCAATAATACGGTTCAAGAAGGTGGAAAACTCTACATTGATGCAGCAAGTGTTAGCAGGGATACGATAATTGAGAGTGGTGGGATTGAGGTTGTACAAAACTTGAGCAGTTCGGAATATGCCACTGTAAAAAAAGGTGGTAAACAAATTGTTGAGAGTGGTGCAAATGCAGAAGGGGCTCAAATCCATGGTGGCGAGCAGATTATTTTTGGTAAGGGAAGCCTTGGATCTGGTTTATCGCGAAAAGATAAGGCAAGTAGTGCTTATAACACCGAAATTTATGCTGAAAATGGAATGCTAGGACTACAAAGTGTCTATAGTGGTGGGATGGCTGTTGACACAAAGGTTATGAAAGGAGGTGTCCAGAATCTTGATGGTAAAGAGAATTCTAATAACGGCTTTGCAGAAGATACTGATATAGAGGGTGAGGATTTTACAATAAATGAAGGGGCTTTTGCACTGAGTACAGAACTTTTTAAAAATGGTGCGCAGAATATCTTAGCAGGAGGGAATGCGAGCGAAGTTACTTTATACGATAGAGCTACTCAGAAGATATATGATTCTGGATACGTGGATAATCTAACAATTAATCATCAAGCAAAATCATGGGTTTTTGCTGGTGCGATATTAGGTGAAAATACAAATGTTAATAATTTTGGCAACCTCTATCTTTATGCTGGAAATGGTGAAGCTGTTACGGAAGTAGACAATCTTAATTTAAATGGAGAAGATACCAAACTATACATTATTGCGTCTGAAGATAACAGCAAAAAACCTCAGGTTAATGTCCAGAATTTAACGGGAAGTGGCAGAGTTATTTTTACGTCTTTAGGGACTAATAAGCATTATTCTCAGCTTAATATTGATGATCTTTCAGGTTCTTTACATTTCAATTTTAATGTCAATTTTGCCAAGCACCTTAGTGATTATCTTGTCATTAAAGAAAGTGGTTCAGGTTATCATACAGTAAGTATTACTGATTCTGGGGGTGAGATCACAATCCCTTCCCACAAAAGGTTTACATTAATTTCTGATCATAGTGGAAACGCTCATTTTACTCTGACAAACACTTTTGGTGAAAAAATCAAAGCTATTGATGCCGGAACTTACATGTACAGTTTGAAACAGAGAAAAAATGAGAGCAATGGTAAAATTTGGTATTTAGATGCGAATTATGCTCTTGATGAGACAAATACCTCTTTATTTTCTGATTTTAGCTTGCAACCATCTGCTATAGCTTCATTATCGAATGATCTCACAGAACGCACAATTGAAAAGGGAATGATTGTTACGATTGCTGATCCTAGCTTTGATAGTAACAGTGAGAAAGTTGAAAGCACTGGAGAAACTTCGATTAGTAATACAGTTAAAGACAGTGGAAAGATCTCCGTTTATCACGGTGGTTTTAGCTTGTATACAACAATTCAAAGAGGCGGCACTGAGCTTGTTAGAACACAGGGTCTTTCACAGGATAGTACAGTTAAGAAAGGGGGAAAACAAAAGGTTGAAGATGGGGGAAAAGCTGAAGGGGTTAAAATTTACGGTGGTGAGCAGTTTGTTTCAGGAAAGTCTGATATCAAAGGTGAGATGGTAAGAAGCAGTGCCTATGACACTATCGTTTCTGGTAAAAATGGAGTGTTAGGATACCAGAATGTGTATGATGATGGAGAGGTTTTTAGCACAAAGATCATGGAAGGAGGGGTACAAAATCTTTTTGTGGAAGAAGATCTAGACCATTATAGCAGTTTTGCATTTGATACGAAGGTCTTTTCTGGTGGAGAGCAACACGTTTTAGCGGGAGGAATCGCGATTGGTGTTCTCTTACAAGGGAATGCTTTCCAAGCAATAGATTTAGGAGGCTATGTAAAAGATTTAATAATTAAGGATCAAGCACAATCGTGGTTACATTTTGGTGCAACATTAGAAGGAAGCACTATGATTCATGATTCTGGACGGATTTATCTTTATGCTGGTACTGAGCGATCTCGTACTGAAGTAGAAAAAATTGTTTTAAATGACAAAGATACCACATTATACTCTATTGCTTCCAAGATGGACGGTGAAAGCTCTTTGATTGAGGATTTAAGCGGGAATGGGCGCGTTATTTTTACTTCTACCGTGTTTAATCCACATTATTCTAAACTTGAGGTCGGTAATCTTTCAGGTAATTTACATTTTAGGTTTAATACTAATTTTGTAGAACAGCGCGGTGATTATCTTCTCATAAAAAGAGGAGCAGGTCATCACACCATAAGCGTTATCGATTCTGGTGTTGAAATTACCAATTCTCCTCTACAAGATCAGAATTTAGTTTTGGAACTTGATTTAATTCATGATCAAAGCGGAAATGCGCATTTTACTCTGACAGATTTTTCTGGAGAAGAGACGAGTACGATTGATAATGGAGTCTACATGTATGGCTTAAAGACAAAAGATGATAATGGGGCAAAGACTTGGTATTTGGCTACGTCACAAACAACTTTTGCTCCTGTAATCTCTTCACCTTATGCGGAGTCACCTATAGATAAGCTTCCTGAAAAAGAAGAAAATATGACATCGTCAAAAGATTTTAGTATCTCTGATGTAATTGATTACAGTATTGGCGAAGGAGGAGGAATTCTACAAAGCTCTTTGCTCGGTGATGATAACGTAGTTTATATCTCTGATGATGGAGAGCGAGGTGTTCTTAAGAAGTCCATTAACAATACAATTCAGGGATCAGGAAGACTTTATGTTGAGACTGGTGGTTTCAGTAAGAATACGACAATTGAAAATGGTGGTGTTGAGATTGTAGGGGAACAAGGGATTTCAGAATTTACGATTATTTACGAGGGTGGAAAACAAAGAGTGGAGGGAGGAGGAACCGCATTGAGAGCTGAAATTTATGGTGGGGAGCAGCTTGTTTTCGGAGATGGTTATGTAAATGGTGGAATTGTGGGGAGCAGCGCTTATAACACGACACTTTATGATCAAGGTGATACGCCAGGACAGCAGAATGTATATGATGATGGGATGGCTGTGGGAACAAAAGTGATGAGTGGAGGAATACAAACTCTTGCTAAGTGGTTCGCAGATGATGATGATTTTATACAAAAGAGTGGTGGTTTAGCTGTGAATACTGAGGTTTTCGCGGGTGGTGTACAGCGGGTATTAGCAGGGGGTGAAGCGAATAGAGTAATTTTACGCACTGGTGGTGTTCAAGAAGTCTATGCGGGTGGAATTGTGAAGAATCTAACGATTGAAGGTAATGCCAATTCATGGATTTCTCCTAGTGCAATATTAGGAGGAGAAATAAAAGTTCAAGATTTTGGTGGGATCTATCTTGATGCTGGAGGTGATGGTCAACAAACTATAGTAGAAAACATTGAATTAAATGGAGAAGACGCTCAATTATACTCCGTTGCTCGTGGGGTTGACGACAAAAGTACACGCATTCAGCAGTTAAGCGGTGTAGGAAAAGTCATTTTCACCTCTTCTGAAGATGATTTATATTACTCTCAGCTTTATATTAATAATCTAGCAGGGAGTCTACACTTCGATTTTAATGTCAGCCTTGCAGAAGGAAAAGGTGATTACCTCTTTATTGAGAATGGGAGTGGTTTTCACACAATAAGTGCCGTAGATTCTGGTATTGAAGTTGTTGATCCTTCTTCAGCAGGACTTGATTTAATTTTTGATCAAAGTGGTAGCGCATCTTTTACTCTACAAAGTTTTTCTGGCGCAAAAACTGTAATGGTTGATGGAGGAACTTATACTTATGGCTTAAAACACAAAAATATTGAGAATGAAGAGGGAAAAATTTGGTATTTGACTGCAGTTTACATGGATAGTGCGCCACGCAGAAGCAGATCTATGCGGCATTTAAATCAAAATCAATCAGTTTCTTCTCTTTCAACGATTACAGCACCACAAGAGCATGCTATTAAATTCCCACGTCGAAGAAAAAACCGCCAAAACTTAAGGCAAAAATCTCAGGCTTCTGTATCTCCAACTATTTCCTCTCTTAGAAGTCACGTTACTGAAGTCTTAGGTTCAGGAAGTTCTCATCCTCTTTCTGATGAAAAACAACAAACTGCTGTTTCAACCTCTTCTCAATCTTTAGCCGATCAAATGATTGTGCGTCCAGTTCATAAAGAACACCCTTTTCCACAATTGAGTGAGAATCTTTCAGTTTCTCACTTTTTGACCACTCCCTCTACAGATGCGGTATTGTCTATGTCTGTGGTGCCAGCGATGGTTTTTCACAATGAAATGCAAACCGTACGTGCGGGAAGAGGAATTCTAGATAAAAGTAAAAAGAATACGGCTTTATGGAGCTATGCGATTAAATCTAAAGAGAGTGTTGTTACAGAGCATATAGATTTTAAACTGGATCAGACCGGTATCGTTTTGGGGATCAATGGTTTAAGCGAGTGGGAAAATGGAGAGTTTTATATAGGTGGTTTTGGCAGTTATGATCGTGCCCGTGTTGCGCATGCACGGGGGGGTAACAGTGGAATCAATACTTATGGTATTGGCGCTTATGTCACTTATTTGGATCATAGTGGATGGTATCTCGATGGTATTTTAAAATACAATCATTATCAAAATACTCTAAAAGCCGTTTCAACGAATGGTTTAGAGATTGAAGGAACATATACTCAAAGGGCATTGGGAACTTCCTTTGAAGCTGGTTATCGACTTAAGACGTCAAAGAACAGTTGGTTACAGCCTTATGGACAATTTACATGGTTACAAGTTGAGGGTAAAGAAATCAAGTTATCGAATGGCATGACAGGTGACATGCGTCCATTCACTTCATTACGCAGTGAGGTTGGCTTATCTTTAGGATATGAATTTGGTTCTCGCATAGATTCCTCATCGCTTGCGTATATTACAGCAGCATGGTTGCGTGAGAATAAAGATGACAATCATACCTTGATTAATCAACGCCATCCATTTACCACTGACTTATCGGGGAATGCAGGTAAATTAGGAATAGGTTTAAGCAGTTTAGTGAGTGAGAAGTTAAAGTTATATGGTGAGGCACATTATATTAAAGGGCGTAAAACAAAACAGTCCCTTCAGGGTATTTTAGGTGTACGCTATAGTTTCTAATTATATGGTTATTTTTTAGTTATCTTTAAATGTATGATTAGTTTTTTTAAGTTTTTAATGCAGCATCAGAGAACAATTTTTCAGAGCACGCAGCTTCGTTGTTCATGATAAACTGTATTCCCTTATATACTTGATTATGCATTACTTTTTTTTGATAAGAAAATTCTAAGGAAATGCTAAAGAAGCACTATAAAAACGCCCTTATATTCTTGATCAAAAAAGTATTTAAAAACTATAAAGAACGGTTTTTTATGAGATAAGGGGGATTTTTAAGAAGGATTATTGCAATCTAAGGTTGAAAATATGTTTTGTAAAGCTAATTACGTTCAGTGTCTATGCAGGCGTGAAAGGGGGGAGGATATGGCTCTACAATATAAATGGAAACGACATTGTTGGATACTCATGTTGAGCAGCTGTTTTGTGCAGGCTGCTGCTGCAAATGAGAGGGGGATACCGCTTTTTTGTCAATCTTCAAGTTATGAAAATGGCAAAATATTTCAGGATCAATACAATGAGGATATGAAAACGGGAAGATGCATACTTGGAGCATCTAATGATGTTATTATAAGGGCGCGTAATGAATTAGACTTTTTAAAAAAGCCTAGCGATTTTACTGAGGATAAGGGCGCTAGAGTGTTTGTGAGTCAACAGGAGCTTGACAGCAGTCATCGTGAAAATGTTGAAAATAATGTACAAGAACACAATACTAAAATTCTTAAAAAACCTGAACTTATTTCCATTAAAGATGGGGCACTGTTAGAAAATTATATCCTTGATAATGAAGGTAAAGCATACATTTCAAATGATGGTGAGATTGATAGCCCAGGGCGATCCATTAATAACACAGTAAGGAATGGTGCAGAGCTTTATGTGTATGCAGGAGGACTCAGTGAGGATAGTAAAATTGAACATGGCGGAATTGAAAATGTTGAGGCTTTAAAGGGAAAACAAGGCTTTTCGAAAAATGCAGTCGTTAAAGAAGGTGGACAACAAAGTGTTGGAAATGGAGGAAAAGTAGAGGGGACTAAAATTTATGGTGGTGAGCAACTTGTTTTCGGGGAGGGGGATGTTGGAGGAGAGGTTAAAGGGAGTAGTGCTTCTCATACTATCATTTATGGTCAAGATGAAACACTAGGCCAACAAAAAGTATATGATGGCGGAAAAGTTTGGAATACGAAAGTTATGCAAGGGGGTGTCCAAGAGGTTGGACAAAAGTCTCAAAGTGCAAAAAATGGTGGTTTTGCATTTGACACAGAAGTTTTTGGCGGTGGTAAACAACGTATCTTAAAAGGCGGTCAGGCTATTGGAGTTATTTTAAATGAGAGTGCTATTCAGGAAATATATACTGATGGATCTGTAAAAAATCTAACAATGAATGATCAAACAAAATCATGGGTGCATGCTGGGGCAACATTAGAAGGAAAGACACAGTTAAATCATTCTGGGCAGATCCATCTTTATGCTGGGAATGATCAACATCATACCATAGTAGAAGATATTATTTTAAATGGAAAAGATACAAAACTGTACTCTATTACTGATGAGTTTGATGGAAAAAGTTCTTTGATACAAAAATTAAGTGGTGAAGGGAGTGTTATTTTTTCGTTTACAGGTTCTGATCCATATTATTCTCAGCTTCATGTGAATAATCTTTCAGGAAATTTACATTTCGCGTTCAATACTACGATTGCCCATAACCGTGGTGATTATCTCTTGGTTGAGAAAGGTGCTGGGAATCATACGATAAGTGTTGCTGATTCTGGAGTTGAAATCACGGATCCTTTTTCAAATAAGCGTGATTTAATTATGGATCAAAGTGGTGGAGCACATTTTACACTGACAGATCTTAAGGGTGACAAAATTAACGCCATTGATGGTGGAACTTATATGTATGATTTGAAAGAAAGAAAGGATGAAAATGGAAAAGTTTGGTTTTTATCTGCAGATCGCCTCAGTGGACCAGAAACCTCTATTCCAGATCCGGAAAATCCTTTTGTTCCTGGTGAAACAACAACGACACCCTCTACAGATGCAGTATTAACGTTGTCCGTAGTTCCTGGACTTATTTTTAATAATGAGTTGCAAATTATACGGAATGGTAGAAAAATTTGGGACAGAAATAAGAAAGATATCGAACTATGGACTTATGGGATTAAGAGCAGAGAACGTGTTGCGACAGGCCATACACACTTTAAGCTTGGGCAGACAGGTTTAGTCTTTGGTGCTGATCAGTTGAGTGAATTAAGGCATGGAGAGTTGTATGTTGGTGGTTTCGGTAGTTATGATCAAGCACGTATTTCTCATGCACGAGGTGGTAATAGTGATCTGAGCTCTTATAGCATTGGAACTTACGCAACTTATTTTGATCATCGCGGATGGTATATGGATGGTGTTTTGAAATATAATTATTACCGAAATAATTTGAAAGCCATATCAACGAATGGTTTAGCCATTCAAAGTCATTACAATCAGTGGGCGATAGGTGGATCATTTGAGATTGGTTGTTATTTTGAACCGGCACAGAATACTTGGATGCAGCCTTATATCAAGCTAACAGGTTTGCAGGTTGAAGGTAAAAGAATAAAACTTTCCAATGGAATGATAGGTGATCTAAGCCCATTAACTTCATTCCGCAGTGAAGTTGGATTGACTGCAGGACATGAATTTTTTGTGAGTTCAGAAACTTCATTAACAGCTTACATTATGGCAGCTTGGTTGCGTGAGAATATAAATAATAATTATACGACAATTAATAACCAGTATAAATTTATTACAGATTTGTCAGGCAGTGCGGGTAAATTGGGAATTGGTTTAAACGGTTCGGTCAATGATAAACTAACACTTTATGCGGAAGCACATTATCTAAAAGGACATAAGATTAAGAATGCTCTTCAAGGTATTTTAGGATTACGCTATAGTTTCTAAATATATGTGCATGGCTGATTAACTTTACAAATGTAATTGTTTTGCAAACTTAAACAGATAACGTTCGGCTATGTCTTCTCGAGAGTGTAAGGACTTTCTCAAATAGTAGAAATGTCTTTATACTCTCTCTTTTAAAGGCAACATACTGAATTTATAATAATAATTCATTTCTATGCATGTTGAATGAGAGTCGCGAAAATCATAGGATTCTCTCATTCCAAATCTGTTTATGTTGAATCAATCAAAATTATTCGCTTGGCACATCGCAAGCGGGATGAAGGTGTGTATAAAAACTATACAAAAAAGAAGTAAAAATGTCTCTGATGAATTGTCTCTAGTGTCAAGGGCTGTCACAACATTGGGATGGCAAAGTGTATGATGATACCGGCCTACTTCTTCATAAGCGTAAAGATTGGGGGGGCAATGGCTTTACCGGTATACCATTATTCATGGATGACGTCGCGAAATGGGCTTGAGTGCATTGAAAGATGTCTCTTTAAAACAAGTGCGTGAATGTACAACCCAATGGCGTTTTGTTTTACGTGAAGGGGGGGCGCCATTAAAGGGCACGAGAATTTTTTTCATCTATAATTCCAGATATGCAAATTATTCCTTGAATTTAAGTAAACACTTTGAATTTTATTCAATTTTTCTGCCTTAAGTTAGAGCTTTTTAGTGGTTTACAGACAAACAACTTAAAGTTGTTTAAATTAAAAAAATACACTAAAAAATTGTATTTAGACATAAATAAAACACATTATGATACAATCTAAAACGAGCTACCTATGTAGCCGCGGGGTATTTTTCTAAATAATTGAGAGTGGAGTGTGGATAATGCGGTATAAATACAAATTAAGTTTTTCAGTATTGATGATCAGTAGTTGTCTTGTGCAATCTGCAAGTGTAGTTGAGAGTAGGAATAGAGTGCTAACAAGAGCAACACATGTGGTAAATAGAGAAGAGGAAGAAAAAAAATTAGAACAGATTGCTAGTTTTTTCAAAAATAATATTACGATTGAATATGGTGATATAGAGCTTGTTGAAAATGGAGAAACTTCTGTAGGTTCTACTATTAAAAAAGGAGGGATACAAATAGTTACACGAGCAGGAATTGCAATGAACGCCAAAATTTTGGGAGGTCAGCAGTTTATTCATGAAGAGCCATATATTGATCTTACAAGCGTGGAGAGAAAAAGTAGTGCATATAATTCCACAGTTACTGGGGATGGTGGAACAGTTGGACAGCAGAATGTGTATGATGGAGCGTGGGTTTGGTATACGAAAGTGGGAGATAACGGAGAACAAAATCTTTATGCAGGACAAAGAAAAGAGGGAGGGAAATCAATGTATGCTCAGGTTTCTGGGAATGGGAGACAACACGTTTTAGCGTTAGGAGAATCTTATGCTACTAATTTGAAAGATCATGCTATTCAAGTTGTATATCCTGAAGGGTTTGTGGATGGTCTGACTATTAACAACTTTGCTAAATCGTGGTTCCATGTTGGTATACAAGATGTCCTTGGAGAAGTAAGGATCAATGATCACGGAGAACTTTATTTATTCGCTGGTGATAGGACAAATCATACGACTAAGAAAAAAATTCCTATGAAGGACAGAGTGGATGAAATAATATTTGAGGTTGGTGAACGGAATATGGGAGAAAAACCTCAGATTGAAATTGAAGATTTAGGGGGGCACGGAGGGACTGTTATTTTTACTTCTATACCGTATGATCCACGACATATTTCACTTCATGTTAAGAAACTTTCAGGGGATTTACATTTTCGATTCAATATTAATGCTACGGGGAATTCAAGTGATTACTTGTCGATTGATGAAGGTTCAGGTAATCACAAAATAAGCGTTGCAGATTCTGGTCGTGAAATTACAGGTCCTCTCTCACAACAGAATAGTTTGGTCACAGGGATTAATTTAGTTACTGATAAAGTTGGAGGCGCTAATTTTACTCTGGAAGATCTTTCGGGTAAGGACATTACAGCTGTTGATGGTGGAGCCTATCAGTATGTTTTACGAAAGAGAGAAAGATGTGCTGATGCTAGTGGTTATTCTACAATTTGGTATTTAAGTTCAGCCTCTGAAGGTACGACACGTTCGAATACTGAAACACAGTGTGTAAACAAGAAAACGAAGATTCCTCTTGCATTATCTGATCAAGGTGCTTCTTCTAGAGGAAAAAATACAGGCTCTCGTAAACCTACTATAAAGCAACCAGCTAAACCACGACCTCCACGTCATTTAAGAGGGGCACAGAATGTCTCTAGTGTTTCTGTATCTCCCTCTCAAGAAAATCAGACTCTTGTAGCGTTACCTCCATCAGGTCTTCATCCTCTTTCTGATGAAAAACAACAAACTGCTGTTTCAACCTCTTCTCAATCTTTAGCCGATCAAATGATTGTGCGTCCAGTTCATAAAGAACACCCTTTTCCACAATTGAGTGAGAATCTTTCAGTTTCTCACTTTTTGACCACTCCCTCTACAGATGCGGTATTGTCTATGTCTGTGGTGCCAGCGATGGTTTTTCACAATGAAATGCAAACCGTACGTGCGGGAAGAGGAATTCTAGATAAAAGTAAAAAGAATACGGCTTTATGGAGCTATGCGATTAAATCTAAAGAGAGTGTTGTTACAGAGCATATAGATTTTAAACTGGATCAGACCGGTATCGTTTTGGGGATCAATGGTTTAAGCGAGTGGGAAAATGGAGAGTTTTATATAGGTGGTTTTGGCAGTTATGATCGTGCCCGTGTTGCGCATGCACGGGGGGGTAACAGTGGAATCAATACTTATGGTATTGGCGCTTATGTCACTTATTTGGATCATAGTGGATGGTATCTCGATGGTATTTTAAAATACAATCATTATCAAAATACTCTAAAAGCCGTTTCAACGAATGGTTTAGAGATTGAAGGAACATATACTCAAAGGGCATTGGGAACTTCCTTTGAAGCTGGTTATCGACTTAAGACGTCAAAGAACAGTTGGTTACAGCCTTATGGACAATTTACATGGTTACAAGTTGAGGGTAAAGAAATCAAGTTATCGAATGGCATGACAGGTGACATGCGTCCATTCACTTCATTACGCAGTGAGGTTGGCTTATCTTTAGGATATGAATTTGGTTCTCGCATAGATTCCTCATCGCTTGCGTATATTACAGCAGCATGGTTGCGTGAGAATAAAGATGACAATCATACCTTGATTAATCAACGCCATCCATTTACCACTGACTTATCGGGGAATGCAGGTAAATTAGGAATAGGTTTAAGCAGTTTAGTGAGTGAGAAGTTAAAGTTATATGGTGAGGCACATTATATTAAAGGGCGTAAAACAAAACAGTCCCTTCAGGGTATTTTAGGTGTACGCTATAGTTTCTAATTATATGGTTATTTTTTGATTGATTTCAATGATAATTTTGATAGGAAGCATTTAAGATTATGAAAGAAGATTCAATATTTATTGAGATTCGGTAGCGCATCTTTATGATGGGATAAGCAATTGCAGGTATTTGTATTAAAGTTTTCTTTATAATTTATTCTATGTTTTTGAGAATTTGTGTAGATTTTTGCAGAGTCACTTGGCAAAGGGCTCCTTGCTCGCTATAGAAATGGCTAGAGAATATTATAAATGAAATAAAGGTGGTTAAATGGCTTTAGAGCGTACTTTTTCGATGATTAAACCAGACGCAACCCGTCGTAATTTGACTGGCGCAATTACTAAAATGCTTGAGGATGCGGAGCTACGTGTTATTGCGTCTAAACGTGTCTGGATGAGCAGACGTGAGGCTGAAAAATTTTATGCTGTTCATAAAGAACGTCCTTTTTTTAGTGAATTGGTTGAATTCATGTCTTCTGGTCCAACCGTTGTACAAGTTTTGGAAGGTGAAAATGCAATAGCTAAAAACCGTGAAGTAATGGGGGCTACGAATCCTAGTGATGCAGAAGAAGGGACAATTCGTAAGGTTCATGCTTTATCGATTGGCGAAAATTCTGTCCATGGATCCGATAGTGCTGAAACGGCAAAAACAGAAATCGCCTTTTGGTTTTCTGAGGTAGAAATTGTTGGTTAATAAAGCGTTTATAATAATAAAGCGTATATAAGAAGCAAAAATCCGAAACACTATATTTCGGTTTTTTGCTTATGAGATTATAGATTTTTTTGAAAGCATATGGAGCATTAATCGTTTTTTTTAGCTTTTAATATTGCAGCTGCTTTTACGAAAATATAAAGCCTATTTATTGTTTTCTGAAGAGTTTTTATCTACACGCTACCCTTACTTGTAATGTGCAAAAAAGTGTTTTATTGATTTATCATTAATAGATTTAAAATAAATCAATCTTATGCTATTCTCATCTCTTATTTAAGTACAAAAAGATAAATCATCATTATAAAATTCCATACTATTCATAGGATAACGTGTTTTAAACCTGCACGAAAATAATCCCACCCTGTCCACAATGTAAGGAGGGCAGAAATCCACAGCATAGTAATGCCAAACTCTACTGTGTAAGGGAAAATTTTATTACCGGCTGGTCCAGCTAAAAGAAATACAATAGCGATCATCTGTACAAAAGTTTTCCATTTTGCAAGACGAGAGACAGGAACACTAACTTTTAACTCAGCCAAATATTCACGTAATCCTGATACAAGAATTTCTCTGCAAAGAATGATAATAGCTGCCCATAGTGTCCACCCAGCGATGGTACTGTCTGCGGCAAGCAAGAGCAGACAAGCAGAGACGAGAAGTTTATCGGCGATTGGATCTAACATGCGACCAATATTGGATGTTTGTTCCCAAATACGAGCAAGGTAACCGTCAAGAAAGTCAGTAATGGATGCAACGATAAAAATGGAAACAGCAATCCAGCGAGTGATATCACTTGATTGTAGTCGCCCTTCTAAAAAAAAGCATGCAACAACCATTGGGACTGCAACAATTCGTGCATAAGTTAAAATATTTGGAAAAGAAAAAGTATGATTTTTCATGGAGCCATTTTTAATTCTTGTGAAAGAGAATATATTTCCTAAACGTAACAAGGCGAAGGTTATGAAACAAGCCTATTTTTCATGAAAATGGTTATGAATTTTTTGTGCAATTGTCATAGAGATTCCCGTAACTTTTTTTAAATCTTCAAATGAGGCACTAGCAACAGCTTTGGCACTTCCAAAATGATGAAGCAACGCACGCTTTCTTGTCGGACCGATATTTTCGATTTCATCAAGTGGGTTTTTGAATGTTGCTTTTTTTCGTTTTATCCTATGAGTTCCAATCGCAAAACGGTGTGCTTCATCACGCAGACGTTGCAAAAAATAGAGGATAGGATCACGTGGAGGAAGTGTAAAGGGGGAAATACCTTTTATAAAAAATCTTTCACGTCCCGCATGACGGTCAACACCTTTGGCGATTCCAACAACTGTGAAGAGATCATTTAATTGTAACTCAGCAAGTATTTCATGTACGCTGTTGATTTGTCCTTCACCACCATCGATTAAGATAAGGTCAGGCCAAATGGGAAAAAGATCATCATCTTTTATGTCATGACTTCTATTTGGCAGATCATACTCTTTGATAAGGCGTGAAAATCTTCGTTTAATCACTTCTTTCATCATGCCAAAATCATCGCCAGGCGTGATATCTGTTGAGCGAATGTTGAATTTTCGATATTGATTTTTAATAAATCCCATTTGACCAGCAACAATCATAGCCCCTACAGCATTTGTTCCCATGATATGAGAATTGTCATAGACTTCTATCCGGCGTGGAGGAAAAGGTAGTTGGAATGTTTTAGCAAGACCTTGAAGCAATTTTGTATGGGTGGCTGTTTCAGAAAGCTTATGTTCAAGTGCTTCATGAGCATTGAGATAGGCACGATTAACAAGAGTTTTCCGTTCACCTTGTTTGGGTAAAGAGAGGGATACTTTGTGGTTTGCTTTGAGACTAAATGCTTCTGTAAGAAGTGCTTTTTCTTCAATTTCTTCAGATAAAAGGATACTTTTGGGAAGTGGTTTATTATCGTAAAATTGGGCAAGAAAACTCGCTAAGATTTCAGTGCGGGAAAAAGAGGGATCTGCTTTAGGAAAATAGGCACGGTTTCCCCAATTTTGCCCCATGCGAAAAAAGAACACTTGAATACAAGTCATTCCTTCTTTTTGCGCAATTGCAAATACATCCGCTTCTTTTATCGTTTGAGGATTAATACCTTGATGGCTTTGTATGTGAGAAAGGGCTGATAAGCGGTCACGATAGGAAGCTGCTTGTTCAAAATCAAGATTTTCTGCGGCTTTATGCATAGCTTGAACCATATCGCTTTTAATAGATTGATCTTTTCCCGAAAGGAACGCTTTTGCTCCTTTCACCAGTTCTTTATAATCACTGTCACTAATTTCATGAGTACAAGGTGCAGAACATCGCTTAATTTGATAAAGCAAACAGGGGCGTGTACGGTTTTCAAAAACTGAATCAGTACAGGTTCGTAATAAAAAGGCGCGTTGTAAAACATGAACTGTTTGTGTCACTGCACCAGCAGAAGCAAAAGGACCAAAATAGTGAGCTTTTCGTGTTCGAGCACCACGATGTTTGTAAAGTGCAGGCACTCGATGATCATCTGTAATCATAATATAAGGGAAACTTTTATCATCACGCAGGAGTACATTAAAATGTGGATGCAATCTTTTGATGAGATTGGCTTCTAAAAGGAGTGCTTCTGTTTCTGTATGGGTGACGATAAATTCCATATGATATGTTGCACGAATCATGCGGGTAATACGATTATTGTGTCCTTGTTCACGTGTATAGTTTGAAACACGTTTTTTGAGATTACGGGCTTTGCCAACATAAAGAATATCACCATTTTCACCAATCATCCGGTAAACCCCAGGCTTATGCGGAAGGTGTCTAACAAACTCTTGTATGAACTTGATACCCTGGAATTGATTTTTCTCATTGCTTTGATTGGCATTATGCCATGTAATATTAGAGAGAAAAGAAAGATTTTCCCGTTCATTTTGCGGATAATTTGTATTATTTTTCAGGACCATTCCGTTTATTACGAATATGTTGTTTGTTTAATATATGAAATATTCTTTTTTATTAAATAATGATTATTCATGTCTTTATAATTTTTTTCTATAAATAATATCTTATAATATAAGAGTATGATTTTAGAGAGCCGATCTTTCATAAAAAAATATGAGAGTTGTTATTCTAAAACAGCTTTATGAATTTGCCTAATTTATCCATTAAAATGATTGAAATAAGAAATCCATAATGATTAAGAGGATAGGCTTTCTAAAAAAATAATTCACGCTGATCGTTATTAGCTTACTACTATAATATGTTGGTATTATTCAAAGAACTTTATCATTCAAAGTCTTTATATCTTACAACATGATATTTGATTTAGGAAAAATATCAGAGAAAGATCTAAAATAATAGATGTTCTTTTTGAAGCCACTTATGAGTTATTTTGGCATTTTCATCTTGTCCAAGACGGTTGATAAGAAAGGGGCTGAGTTTTTTCATTTCTTCTTCCAAAAGGTAGGGAGGGTTAATAATAATCATACCACTTCCATTCATTGTCGGTGGACTTGAACTTTTTCGGATACGCATTTCAAGCTGTAGAATCTTAGAAATTCCGGTTTGATAAAGCGCGTGAAGAAAACTTTCAATTTCTTTGTCATATTTAACAGGATACCATAAAGCGTAGATCCCTCCAGAAAAGCGACGATAGGCTTTCGTTAATCCCTCAATAAGGCGGGAAAACTCACCAGCTTTTTCAAAGGGAGGGTCAACAAGGATAAACCCACGTTTTTCTTTTGGTGGTACATGAGCATTTAAGGAAAGCCAACCATCTAAATGCAGAACTTTTGTCTGATAATCTCCTGCAAAGTTTTTTGCTAAAATATGATAATCTTCATTGTGCAATTCTATTGCGGTGAGGCGATCTTGTTTCCGTAATAATTGACGAATAAGAACAGGAGATCCAGGATAAAATACAATTTCTTTTTCCCCTTTATTGAGGGCATCAATGATGTCACACCATGGACAAAGGAGTGTTTTTAAATCTTCTGGGATAGGAGTTGAAAAAAGTCGTTGGACACCTTCGCGCCACTCTCCTGTTTTATGTGCTTCTAAAGAAGAAAGGTCATAAATACCGATTCCAGCATGCGTATCTATAACGCGAAAAGCTTTTTCTTTGCGTTTGAGATATTCTACAATGCGAGTGACAATAATGTGTTTAAAAACATCAGCAAAATTGCCAGCATGATAAATATGCCGATAATTCATGGAGTAAACTCTATCATTATGTATAACTGTACCGGATTATTAGCATAGAATAATAGAATTGATATCCATAAAAATACTCTTGTAGAAATCAAACAATGCCCTCACCCCCCAATTATACACTACAGAAAAAATATTAATGTTATGGGAGCATTTATTCACAGAGCTATTTTTATATAATGAGATTAATCGTTAAAATTTTAATTTTTTTATATGAAAGATAGACAAGAAGAGATCAAACATTTCAATAGAGATATTTATGTTGTAAGAGAATTTTTTATGATCGCGGACTCTTTTAGGAAAACTATAAAAAACACTCAATTAACGAGAATATTAGTGAAGTTTGTTGAAAAATTGAAGGGTATCTTTCAAATTCATTCATAAATTTGCTTGTTTAAAGATTAAAGAATTTCAAATGCTTGATAAAAACATTGTTACATTGATCAGTTTTTTAGCGAGCGTAAAATTATGGAGAGAGCAATAAAGTGCTGGTGTTATAGTGATAGATTTTTGTAAAAGTATGGATGAATCTCATTGCTTTAAGCGGAGCCAAAGCTTTACATTATACACGCTAAATGGCTAGGTTATTGTGTATGACGCTAAAATAAAACTTTTGAAAATTGATATGCACTCTGCAAGCTATTTCAATAAAATGAGAATTTTAAACTAAAGTAAATAGGTTTATTTATCTCTAACACTGTATTATCGAGCGGCTTTATAAGGAAATCTTATAAAAAAGGCGAGGATAAGAAATTCTTTTACATGAATTATGCTTCGATGCCATGCTTTTGATTGAATATAATTTTCTATTAATGCCCATTCTGGTTTCAATACTGAGATAGGTTAAACACATGATATTATGAGAACGCATGCCCAGAATCCGGAGACTTGTAATAGTTAGAGCATGCCGTGGCTTAGAGAGTTGGTTATATGGAGGTATTTTACTGAATAAAGGCACAAGCTGGTACCTTTTTTATTTTTTAGCAGTATTGCCATACCTCTTGGCACTTGAGTTGGTTCATAAAGTACATTTTTACTCTTTCCGCTAATAGTTTTTATTTACACGACAGATAGTTAATTGAATACGATGATGGCTCATATTTCGTATTGTATATGGAATAATGGATGATAAAATTCCCACCCCAACGCAAAGAATAAATGTTGTGCGTAAGATGATCGTTTTTGAAGAGACCGATGATGTGTTAAGAAAGTTTTTTAGAGATTTTTCTTTCTGATTTTTTTAATTGAATACGTAAAATGTTTTACAGCATGTTATGATTTTTATCAGTAAAGGATAATTTGGCGGAAATGTTTGTAATGATACGTACAACATTGTTTAAAAGGAAAGACATTGGCTATAGTATTTACAGGAAGATGAGTAACCTAAGAGATCAGATGAAGTTATTTTAGAAAAGTTTTTAAGTGTTTTGAACTTTGTATGAAGTGGTTTATCATTTTTGAATGGTTTGTGTTATAATACGCTAAAAAAGGATGAGAGGATAAAAAGTTCTTTTTGCAATAAAAGCGTGTAATTGCTTTTAAGTTAAGAAGAAAATATATAAGTAAGATATTATATTTGATACATTCTTCAGAGGAAGCATGAATAAATGAAATCAAATTTAAAAGCATAAAGTTAGAGAGAATAATGGGTAATATTTTTTCACCAACGCATTTAATTATAATTTTATTGATTATCTTTGTGCTTTTCGGTCGCGGTAAAATTTCTGAATTAATGGGCGATGTTGCTAAAGGAATTAAAGCCTTCAAAAAAAATATGAAGGAAGAAGATGATAGCATTGAGGATAAAGTTGAAATGGCTCCTACTTCCCAAATGATTGATGTAGAATCTCAACAATCTCAGCCGTTATCGGTAAAACATGCAACAGCGCGCAGAAAGGTTTCTTCTGCTTCTAAAAAAAGCAAAACATCTGTTGCTAAAAAACAGTAACAAAAACGCAATCATCATTGTGCAATATTTTTTGATGAGAAAGTCGAATTAAGAGATGTTTGGGATTGACGGACCAGAGTTTATCGTAATCTTACTTGTTCTCATCATTGTCGTTGGACCAAAAGATTTACCTAAAATATTAAAGACAGTAGCAAAGATAAGAGCGTATGTGTATTCAACAGCAAATGAACTTCGTCATCAGTTTGATGATGCAATAAGACAAATCGAGCGCGATGATTTGCAAAAAGTATGTTCGGATATTAGCGATTCAAGCAAGAAGTTGGCAGAAACTTTTGATCCCACTCAAAATATATTAGAGGATATCCACGATAATTGGGATGTTAAGGAAACACATCATAAATTTAAAAAAGATAAAGAAATTTTGGAATGTGATCAAAAGGTAATCAAGAAAGATATGACAGTTTCTATAGCTTCTCATCATTCTGAAAACATTTTTGTTTCTCCTAAAGATAAAAAAAAGAAGATGTGTCATGAATGTAAAAAAAGATGAAGTTGATGCTAATATGACTCCACTTTTAGAACATTTAATTGAACTTCGTCAGCGAATTATTTCTGCTTTGGTTGCATTTATGATCGCTTTTATGATGTGTTTTCTTGTTAAAGATTATATCTTAAATTTTTTACTATGGCCATATCAGTGGGCAATGAAAATAGCAGGGGGTAACCCTGAGGGTATTCGTTTGCAATCAACGCAAGTATGGGAAACTTTTTTAACGAAGATGAAACTTTCTGCTTTTGGGGGAATTATTTTATCTTTTCCCTATACGGCTTTTCAGTTTTATAGTTTTATTGCACCAGGGCTTTATAAAAATGAGCGGATGGCTTTTTTACCATTTCTCATTGGGGGGCCTATTTTATTTTGTATTGGGGGAGCGTTTGTTTATGGTCTATTAGCGCCAATAATACTATGGTTTAGCCTTTCTCAACAATTTCTTCCAGATGTTCATTTAAAAATAGAGTTTATAGTGCGTATTTCTGATTATTTGGGCTTTATGACATCATTTATCCTAATTTTTGGTTTGATTTTTCAATTACCTCTTGTCATCAGTCTTTTAACAAAAATTGGATTTTTAACGTCTCATGATTTGGTTTCTAAACGAAAATGGGCTATTTTGCTCTCTTTTATCATTGCGGCAATCATAACGCCGTCGGATTTTTTTACGATGTTTGCAGTGGCTTTACCAACGATAGCACTTTACGAGATTTCAATTTTAATTGCTTACAGTATAGAAAAGAGAAGAAAATCCGCTTAAGAAAAGTGTATAATCTTATGCGATAAGGAATGAATAAAAACAATATAAATGAGGAATTTTTATGCTTGATATTAAGTGGATTCGTGACAATCCTGAGAAATTAGATAAAGCACTCGTAAGTAGAGGTCTTGAGCCACAAGCTGAAAGGTTAATACAACTTGATCTTGCACGTCGGTCGCATATTGCTAAGGTGCAATTGGCGCAGGAACGTCGCAATGCTGTTTCAAAGGAAATAGGACAGGCTTTGGCTGTATCTGATCAGCAAATGGCTGAACGTCTTAGAGCTGAAGTTGAAGAGATTAAAGCTTTTCTTTCCTCTGCAACAGTGGAAGAAAAACAACTGACGGAGAGTCTTGAGAAACTTCTTTCAGCACTTCCAAATATTCCATTAGATGATGTTCCAGAAGGTAAAGATGAAAGTGATAATGTCGTCATTCGACATTTTGGTACACCTCCAACATTTAATTTTACACCAAAGGAACATTTTGATCTTGGTCAAGATCTCAAACAGATGAATTTTGAACGAGCTAGTCGTTTGTCTGGAACACGTTTTACAGTACTTTCAGGGGCGTTAGCACGGCTAGAACGAGCATTAGGCCAATTTATGCTTGATGTGCATGTCAATGAGAATGGTTACACAGAAGTCTCAACACCTCTTCTTGTTCGTGATGAGATTGTTTACGGAGCAGCACAATTACCGAAATTTGCTGAAGACCTTTTTCGTACAACAGATGGTCGATGGCTTATTTCCACAGCAGAAGTGCCATTAACCAATTTGGTCAACGATGAAATTCTTGAAATATCAGATTTACCACTGCGATTTTCTTCTTTATCTCCCTGTTTTCGTTCAGAGGCGGGAGCAGCCGGTCGTGATACGCGCGGTATGTTGCGTCAGCATCAATTTTGGAAAGTTGAAATGGTCTCGATTACCAGTGAAGAGCAGTCTTTAATTGAATTGGAACGTATGACAGAATGTGCAGAAGATATATTAAAACGGCTTGGTTTGCCTTTTCGCACAGTGGTTCTTTCTACGGGTGATATGGGGTTTGCAGCGCGTAAAACCTATGACATCGAGGTTTGGCTTCCTGGTCAAGAATGTTATCGTGAAATTTCTAGCTGTTCAGTTTGTGGAGATTTTCAAGGTCGTCGTATGAATGCGCGCTATCGTAAAGACGGCGATAAAAAATTGCATTTTGTTCATAGCCTTAATGGTTCTGGTACGGCTGTTGGACGTTGTCTTATTGCCGTACTTGAAAATTATCAACAGGCTGATGGATCAATTATTATTCCAGATGTTTTACAACCTTATATGGGAGGCATGCGCTGTATTACTGCTTAATTTTACGAAAGGAGAGACAATATGCGTTTATTGCCAAGAGGTGATGATACACAGACGCAAGTTTTTGCCATTTTAAAAGAAGCAGTTTATCAGTATGATAAAAGTGCACCTCCATTGGAGATTGAATGATACTATGGGGCAAAAGGGTATTTTACAATTTCGTGAGGAGTTAGCCGCTCTTGTACTGAAAATGCGTAGCAAAGGCATTGATGACGTGCGATTTTTTTCGGCATTAGAGAAAATTCCGCGTCAACAGTTTGTTGCTGCTCCTTGGTTCAATAGTGCTTATGATAATAAAGTTATTCCCCTTGAGTGTGGTGAATATATGGAACGTTTGGAAGAACAACTCTTAATTCTTTCGGCATTATCTTTGAAAAAAAGGCATCGTGTCTTAGAAATTGGTACAGGATCTGGTTTTTGTACTGCTCTTATGGCATGTCTGAGTGACCGTGTGACAACGATTGATCGTTATAAAACGCTTGTTGATTTAGCACGCCAAAAATTTCAAACTTTAGGAATTGAAAATATTGTTATACGGCAGATTGATGGAAGTCATAGTGTGACAGGCTTAGGATCATTTGATCGCATTCTTATTTGGCCATCACGTTTTGATGAACCAAAGGAATTTTTAGAACTTTTAGCTGAAAATGGAATTCTCATTCAGGCGATAGGACCTGACGAAGGGGTACAAACGGTGATGCGCTATACAAAAATTGGTAGTCGATTTGAGTGTTTAGAACTGTTCCAAGTGCGTTACCAACCTTTTATTAAAGGCATTGCAGAGATACTTTAATTTTTAAAAGCTAAGAAATTTCTGCAAATTGTCTACGTTAAATTCATTTTGATCTTATATAAAGATATTTATGAATAAAACATCTCATTTTAACTCTTCGGTAATTTAAAAAAGCTTTAATGGAGTGAGTTGATTATTGATGAGTGAGCAAAACGATGCGTCTAAAAGCTTTGGATAATATTTTCCAGCATAATTTTCAGAGAATAACTTTTTTAGCGGTGGTAACTATTGTTGCTGGTTGTAGTTCTGGTACACAGCGTTTTTCCAATACGTTCTCTCATCGTGCGGTATCATCTCAATCAAATATATCAAGCACTATGTATACAGATCCGCGAATGCTATCATACGGTAGTGGTATGATACAAAGCACTGAATTGCCACCTGTGGAATCAAGCGATGATTCGTGGGGAGATGATAATTCCTCCTATAATTTTCCACATCAAGGTAGGATAACTTCTTCTGATGGTCGCGTTATGGGCGCCCCTCCACGTAATCTTGGAATACTTTCTCGTTCACAAATGGATAAATCTCCTATTTTTCGGCGGAGTTCTTATATTGTCCAGAGTGGAGATACACTGCTCAGTATTGCACGACAAGTAGGGGTTAGTGTTGAGGCATTAAAATTAGCAAATGGTATAAACAGCAATTCCATTTATATCGGTCAGGTCCTTGTTGTTCCAAGCAGGCGTACATTAGCAGCTTCAAATGCACACAATAATAACGATTGGGCAGTGTCAACAACAGAATCTGCATCCCAATCTCAATTGATGTCCTCTATAAAAAACAAGAAGTCCTCTCCTATATATAAAGCTCCTGTAATAACGCCACCCTCTGCAAAGATGAACAAATCAAGCTCTGAGAAAAATTTTTCTAAACAGATGACGCAATTGAAACATGAGACTGGTTTGTCAAGTAATGTTACGAATACAGATAATATGACGACTCCGCAAGCCACAGGAATTTCTAAGATGCGTTGGCCAGTACGAGGGCGTTTATTAAGCCAGTTCGGTCAAAAAAAGGGAACAGTAATGAATCGAGGAATAGATATTGCAGTGCCTGAAGGGTCTTCGGTAAAGGCGGCAGAAAATGGTGTGGTTATTTATGCGGGAGATGGACTAAAAGAGCTTGGTAATGTTGTGATGATTCGACATGAAAATGATATTATCACTATTTATGGATGTAATAGTAAGCTTGTTGTTAACAAAGGACAAAGGATAAGGCGCGGTGATGAGATTGCTAAATCTGGTGTTTCAGGAAATGTTAAAACGCCACGTGTCTATTTTGAGATGCGTAAGAATTCATTACCTGTTGATCCCCTTAAATATTTAGAAAACTAATTTATTGATGACTTTTACATTTGAATAGTCTTACAGTTTATAGAAAATTCATGAAAAATAATTGATTTTCTTAAATCAATGACATTGCAGCAAAAAATCATTGGTTTTAGGAAAGTAGTTCGTTGGGGTCGGTAGATATTACCATTTTTGTATTTATGAAAGTGTAAGACAATAGTATCATACTATTTGTCAGCTTTGAGTGTTTCAATTGCTCTTGCATTTGAGAGAAGCATGAAAAAAGATATTTCACCCCTTTCTTAAAAAGTTTTTATCTACAGGCTCATTTCATATGTGTGACGTGCAAGAAAATCGTTTTGATTAATTCAGGGTTTGAAATGAGAGCGTTTTATTGTATTTAGATCTGTCATTTGATATCAAAAACGATAAATTATCTATATAAATTAAGTTTGTTCATTAGAAAAATTATCTTGTATAATTTATTGAGTTAGTGAAAAGATTTGTATTGTAGGATATACAATAGGGGAAAGTGAATCTATTTTTTAAGATTTTTCTCATTGTATTTTGGTATTCTGCCTCTTAAGGATTTATTGTATTTTTGTAAAGCTGTGATTAGATTATGTAGTTATTGCTTTTTATGATAAATTCTTTAGGAATTTTTTCTGTATCGGAATTTCATTTTAATAGAGTGGGAAATACCTGAGGTTTAACTATAGGAGATAAAAATGTTTATTACGAACGCTTATGCTCAAGTTGCAGGCGATGTTTCCGGTGGAATTTCATTTGCTAGCGCTGTCCCATTCATTTTAATTTTTGCAATTATGTATTTTTTTATCATTCGTCCACAGCGTGCCCAAATGAAAAAACGCCAAGAAATGCTTAATGCAGTACGTCGTGGTGATACAGTTATAACGGGTGGTGGTATTATCGGCAAGGTTACGAAGGTTCACGACGAGAGTGGTGAATTAGAGGTTGAAATTGGTGAGAGTATGAATATTCGTGTTATTCGCTCAACATTAGCTGATGTGCGCGTTAAAGGTGAGCCGATTGCAGAAAAAAAATCAAAACTTAATGCTAAAGCAAAAAGACCACAAAAGTCTAAATCTAAAACGACAACGAAAGAAGATATGAGTATCTCTAAAGAGAAAAAAGCTATATCAAAGGAAAATGCATCTTAAGGTGTAATGGCAGTTTATTACATTTTTTAAGCATTTTTATAAAAAGCTTGGCAAGATCAAGACAATTTCATTGAAAAAGGGGCTTTTATAGTGGCTACAGAAAATGGAGTTTTTGTTTTCTTTAGATGATTAAAATAGTTATTTTATTTATGGAATATTACGCAATTTTTTCTGTTTTTTAAACAAGATCATTGTTTTTATAAAAAGCAATTTGTGAGTAAATAAGCTGAGGAAACTTTTTAAAAGATAGATTTATTTAAGCAGGTATAGCATTTTACTGCGGTTTATTCCAAAATTTTCATATATTTGTTGTATGAGAAGATTAGGGCATTATATAAAAATTTTCACTTCAATACTAGGCTATGTTTAACATATCAATGTTTATATCAGCCTTACTTTAATTTTTATGGTGAGAAGTAGCAAAGACAATTGGATTATTCAAAAATAAAAGGTGCATATTCATGTTCGATGCAATTCAAATTCGTGAAGCACATTTTCCAAGTCGCGCACCTATTGATGCTTATGGAAATGGTGGGTTTCGTTTTGCTGATATGTCTCATAGAGGTTCTATTATTTGTGTACCATCAGGTATTTATGGCATTGAGATGGCAGGGCCTGTTCCCACTCAAGGGGATATATCTCGTATTTTAGAAGAAGCTTCTGAAATCGAAGTTTTATTAATAGGTACTGGAATTGAATTATTACGATTACCTGAAGAGTTACGGGTGCTTTTATGGGAAAAACGTATTTCATCAGATACAATGAGTACGGGAGCGGCGGTGCGTACATTTAATGTTTTATTGGCTGAAGATCGCGCTGTTGCGGCGTTATTATTTGCGGTAGACTAGAGTATTGTTTAATAAAACAAAGGCTCTGGTCTAGCATGAAAGACTTGTGTGATTATTTTCTGCACTGTAAAATACTGTCGTTTAAGGCGGTGATATAAGGGTATAGAATATACATAACTTAACACATTAAGTGTTTTTAAATACAGCAGCAAGTATTCAGGACAAAGTTTGCTCATAGTTCCTAATGAATCACATGAGTGATCAGCTCTTGGCACTTAAGACAGTTCATAAGAGGCATTTTAATTCTTTCTTATACAGTTTTTACCTACAAGCCAGTTCCGCTTGTGACGTGCAAGGGAATAGTTTTTATTGATGTAACATGGAATTGGTTTGAAATGAAAGCATATCTACGATATTTTGGATTCTAATTTAACATACAAAACACAAAATTATCATTATAAATCAATGCGTTTATAGTAACAGAAATGCACCGAGAGCAATTGGATTTTTTACAAATTGGTGTTGGTAAGAACCTTTGTCTTTTAGGATGGGGAGGAGGTCAATGATTGATGAAGTTTTTGTGATCAGTGCATTTTTTATAAAATAACATTGTCATCTATCCACTGAAAAAGTGTTTTGCGTTGTTTGTTGTTCAAGTTTTACTATGCATGTTACGATTGGTTTTTTAGCTTTTTTATTGCAAATGAAAACTTGAAGTCCGATAAGATAAGTTTTATCAGAAAAATTATTTATTTAATTTTTTTCTTTCTAAAACGAAAAGGGACTAGAAAAGAAATTTTAATTCATAATACAGTTAAGAGACACATTTAAAAATCTTATTTTCTGAACTGTATTTGCTTATCCTTCATTTTTTAATATGAATAAAAAGAGGGTATTAATTTAATTGCTAAAAAAGGGACGTTAATAGGTTCATAGAATGATAGGCTCTCTTCCTTATTGTCTTGATATTTTACGTACCATAGATCGTGATCGCTATATATCGGTTTTATTTGCACCTAAAAAAAAGCGCCAAGCATTGGCTGCTCTTTATGTATTTAATGCTGAAGTTTCTCGTATCCGCGAAAGTGTACATGATCCACTCATAGGAGAAATACGGTTACGTTGGTGGTATGATGCTATTGCTCATGGTGAAATGCAAACGAGTGGAAACAATCCGATTTTGAATGATTTATTAAAAGCAATGACTCTTTTTAATTTACCTAAGACAGCTTTTTTACGTTATTGTGATGCGCAAATTTTAGATCTTTATCACAATCCAATAGAAACACTTCATGATCTAGAGCATTATTGTGGTGAGACAGCAGGCATAATTTTACAGCTTTCTTGTCAGATATTAGATCCTGAAACTGCACAAGAGTTTACAGATATCTATGAACATGGAGGGATTTCTCAAGGATTAAGTGGTGCATTGCGTCTTTTATCATTCATGCAATCACGATATCAATATTATTTACCCACTGATATATTAAAGGCTGTAGGAGTGAATAGGGAAGATTTGGAATCTCATCGTCTCAGCGATCAACAAAAGGGTTGTATTGTTGAAGCTATGGTAGCATTATCGCGCGATCATTATACCCAATTTTACGAGTATTCTTGTACTTTACCTAGAGTTCTTAAGCCAGCTTTTCTTCCATTGGTCATTGTACCAGCTTCTCTTCAAAAAGCTATACAGCTGGGGGCAGCAATTTTTCAAGAGAGTGCAACTTTGCCATTGATGTATCGCTATTGGTTGATAACAAGGGCAGCAATAAGCGGCAACTTTCCAAAGATATTGTAAAAGAATATTACTATGTTGGAATGCGTAACATGTAGACTGATTTTCTCATAGGAAGATAAAGGAGCTATTGTGATTCCAAACCATTTTTTTGTTATAAAAAATGTTGATGTTTTGGTTGTTATGAACGCAAAAGAATAAGAAATTTTGTGATCTTGAAAATACGGTATATTTCTTCATCAGTAATATGTTTTATTCAGTGTATTGGATGGGTGAGATGCAGAGAAAGAAAAACATGAGATAAAATTTCTATTTTATGAGAGAAGTTATCTTAGCAGTCTATAAGTCTATAAAAAACTCTTATTTTTGAGAAATTATAACATCATAATTGATGACTGTTATGATTGATGAATATATTGATTTATAATGATAATTCGTTTTTTCTCATATTGAATGAGAGTCTTGAATAGAAAAAGATTTCTCCATTTTTATAATGAATTTTAAAAATAGTTTTTTTATCTATTATAAGTTGGGTGTGTAAATGAAATCATTTAAGGAAGAAGCAATACGCTCCCTATGAATGAATATTAAGAGTAGCAATATGATGAGCTATGAATGAATGACGATAGGGATGATATTTATAGCTTAATGGGCGGCAACCTTTACAACCTTTGGATGGATAATGTTTTTTAATGCATTGCAAAAACGATTCTACATTCCATTGACTATTTTCTCGCAAATCCATACATGCACTGTTTTGCGAGAAAATGAATCATTATACAAACGCTGATCCTAAGATATGCAGACAAGAAACCCGTCTTACCTCTTCAACTATAGACGAAGAGCTGATGAAAACTTTATCAATAAGTTCTTAAAATTATGCACAATCTTTTTATTGGAGAGCGTTAAAGATCTGATTATAATTTGTGCTATTAATTTCCAAAGGATGTTCTTTATTGGCAACTTGTAGCATTTCTAGCTTGAGATCTTCTCTTATCATCATATCTATATTGGCGCGGACCTCAGTTGAAAGAGTATGAGACGTGATATCTTTAGGCATGGTTACAGTCTTTATTTGATAAATGATACGGTTTGTTGCAACCGGACCTTTTATGATGCCATAATGACCTTTGGGAGCAGCAAATAATGCTTTAATCCCTTCAACGCCAAGGATTTCAGATGAGTCTTGACGCCGGAGGGCGGGTGTTGTTTGTTTTGTAACACCAAGGGTATGAGCAAGAGCAACAAGACTTTTTCCTTCCGTGAGTTGTTTGAGAGTATTTTGGGCTTTTTCATCAAGAAGACGTTGGATTTCTTCATTTTTCCATTGAGAAAGAACATCTAGCTTAGCCTCTTCAAGTGTCTTATCGCGGGCAGGAATAATTTTATCGACCTTGTACCAGAGATATCCACCATTTTGAAAAGAGAGAGGATCAAGATCGACTCCTTCGTTTGATTGATAGATGGCATTCAGTAAAATATCTTTTTGAGGTAAATCCGTGAGTATTGCACCTTCAAGCGTTTTTCCCGTTTTATCAATAGTAATTGTGCGCAAAGATAACTTGTATTGGTCAGCTAACTCTTTGAGAGAAGCACCCTCAAAACGAGCATTTTCAATGGCTACATAATTGTTACGGATATCATCAGTAGCACGATTTTTGGCAAGTATTTGGCGAATATTTTCTTCTACACTTTCAAAAGGAAGAGAGCTTGAAGGTTCAATATGCGTAACGCGAATGAGAACAGGTCCCTGTAAGTCATTTATCACAGGACTGACTTGTCCTTGTTGAAGTTCAAAAATTTCAGATGTCAGATGATTAGGAAGTTCATTTTCTGCAAGAGGACCTTTTTTTATGTCATTAAGAGTCTTTTTTTCAGCTTTTACCAGTTCATCAAAACTCAATCCGTCAGCTATTTTTTTTGCTGCATTATCGGCTTCTTCGCGTGAGAGGAATCGCAGTTCTTCGAATGTACGCTTTTCAGGCGTTACAAAACGTGAAGCATTTTGTGTATAATAGGCTTTCGCCTCATCTGTTGAGATATCTTTAGGTTTTACAAAATCATTAAGTTCCATAGATAGCAAAGAGACAGTACGGTATTCTGGAGCACGAAATTGACTTTGATGTGTTTCAAACCATTTTTGTAATGTTTCGTAATCAGGATCAGCAATTGTTTTCTTTTCTTTTAGATCAATAACGAGATAATCAGCAATACGCATTTCTCCTTGATAAAGAGCAAGTGCTTTATAAAAGAGATTTGGTGCCTTCATATCAGAAAGTAAAGCAGCAATCAGCTGATTACGCTTTTCTTGTTTGGTGTAATAATTAAGAAAAGCACTTTCACTAATACGTAAATGCTGAAGATAGTTATAAAACAAGTTTTTATCAAAAGTGCCATTTACCTGGAACATCTTATCAGAACCAATCGTATGAGCTATTGTATCTTTTGAAAGACTTATTTTCATTTTACGTGCTTGTTCATCAAGCAGTACATTTTGTTGTAATTGATTAAATACAAAAGCAGGAATTTGGTATTGCTGCATTTCATTTGTTGTAAACATTCGTCCAAGATGAGCAGCATATGCTAAACGTGCGCTTTGATCGGCGAGTGCAAGACGATAATCATCGACAGTTACTGTGGACTTTCCAGAAGTAATAAGATCTCTTTCACTTTTTTTGTGTAACTGCGGTACCCCCCATAAAAGAATGAAGCATAAGAGTAAAATAGCAAGGAAAATTCTAAAAATCCAAGAATTTGTAGCATTTCTTATGATGTCAAGCATTGTTCAAGTCCATTTTTAATGTGAGTTATTATCAAAGCTGTAATGGAATTTGCAATAAAGAGATGAAAGATGCAAGCTTTAAAGACTTGCTTTCATTTTATAATTTGGTAACTACAGATAAACAATGTATTGTAAAAGCTCTTGAGGTGAAAATATGTCTCCAAATATTCGGCCTTTTCTTGCTGGAAATTGGAAAATGAATGGAACGAGTGAATCGCTTGGAGAGTTACGTGCTATTGCTACAGGCGTTAGCTCTGATCTAGGTCATCTATTTGAAGCCCTAATTTGTGTTCCAGCAACGCTTTTATCGCGTGCTTCTAATACGCTGAATGGTGAAAATCTCCTTTTGGGAGGACAAAATTGTCACTTTGATGATCATGGTCCTTATACTGGAGATATTTCAGCTTTTATGCTTAAAGAAGCGGGAGCAAGTCATGTTATTATTGGGCATTCAGAACGTCGTACAGTGTACCAGGAAAATGATGCGATTGTCTGTGCCAAAGTGCAAGCTGCGTGGCGAGCAGGTCTTGTGGCTCTTGTATGTATTGGTGAAACATTGGAGGAGCGTAATAATAATAAAGTACTGGATATTCTCACGCAGCAGCTTGAAGAATCTCTCCCAGATGATGCAACAGCAGAGAATACCATTATCGCTTATGAACCAGTTTGGGCGATAGGCACCGGCAACACAGCGACTCCAGAAGATATTGCAAAAGTACATCATTTCATTCGTGATAGGGTGCGCTCTCGTTTTGGTGATGAAGGCAATAAGATACGTTTGCTTTATGGTGGATCCGTAAAACCATCCAATGCATTTGAGCTTTTAAGCATTGCTCATGTTAATGGTGCTTTGATAGGTGGAGCAAGCTTAAAAGCGATTGATTTTTTAACTATTTGCGATGTTTGTCGTAAACTATAGCAGAGAAATTTGAGTTTCCCCTTGGATTGTGCGTTATTTATGTGTAAATAGCTATTTAAAGAGTTATTTAAAGAGCAGGGTTTATGCAAACAGTACTTATAGTTATTCATTTTTTGATTGTGATTACTTTGGTTGGTATTATATTAATTCAACCTTCAGAAGGTGGTGGGTTAGGTGTGAGTAATAGCTCAGGGTTGATGAAAACTCGTGGATCTCGAAACCCTTTAACACGTTTGACTGCTATTTTAGCCTGTTGTTTTTTTGTTGTGTCTATTGGACTTACCGTGGTGAGTAATATATCAAATTCTAGTTCTGATATTTTAAAGCGTATACCGGTTAATTCAGAGCAGAATTCTACCAATAAAGACTCAGGATCAGTCCCATCGTCAGATGGTGAGTCTTCCCCTTCTATTCTTGAACAGCTAGGAGGCACTTCGAATTCTTCGCAGGAACAGAAACAGTCCACAAATCCTGAAGCAGAAAGTCCAGTTCCTCAGGTTCTTGAAAATACAGTTCCCGATAACAGTACAAAATAGTTTTTTAAGAAAACATAGACTTTTTAAAAAAAGGTGATTTTTTTCGCCTTTTTTATTTTAGAAGAAAAATTGTTTCTTTTTGCATTTTTTGCTGGAAAAATCATTATAAATTGCTTATCACCATAAGCCCATGGCACGTTATGTTTTTATTACTGGTGGTGTGGTTTCTTCCCTTGGAAAAGGCATCGCAGCGGCGGCGTTAGCAGCGTTATTACAGGCTCGTGGCTATCGCGTACGTCTTCGCAAACTTGATCCTTATTTAAATGTTGATCCAGGTACGATGTCACCTTATCAACATGGCGAAGTATTTGTGACCGATGATGGTGCAGAAACGGATCTTGATCTTGGTCATTATGAGCGTTTTACTGGGCGTTCTGCAAATAGCCAAGATAATATTACAACAGGGCGTATTTATCGCAATATCATTGAACGAGAGCGGCGTGGTGATTATTTGGGGGCAACAGTCCAAGTTATTCCTCATGTTACAGATGAAATTAAGAGATTCATTACGATGGAAAATGAAGAATTTGATTTTGTTTTGTGTGAGATAGGTGGAACGGTTGGTGATATTGAAGCAATGCCTTTTCTAGAAGCGATTCGTCAGCTTCGCAATGAGCTACCGAGACAAAATGTCGTTTATGTCCATCTCACATTAATGCCTTATATTCCTTCAGCAGGTGAATTAAAAACGAAACCAACACAACATTCTGTCAAAGAATTGCAAGCAGTTGGTATTTCTCCTGATATTTTGCTTGTACGTGCAGATCGATCTATTCCAGAAACAGAACGGTGCAAATTATCACTTTTTTGCAATGTTCGCTCCAACGCAGTCATTCAGGCATTAGATATGCCAACAATTTATGATGTTCCTATGGCATACCATAAGGAGGGTTTGGACTCTGAAGTTCTTTGCGCTTTTGGAATCGATTCGGCACCTTCCCCCAAGATGGATCGTTGGGAAGATATTACGCATCGTATTCACCATCCTGAAGGAGAAGTTACGATTGCTGTTGTAGGAAAATATACGGGCTTAAAGGATGCTTATAAATCTCTTATTGAAGCGATTGCACATGGTGGTTTAGCGAATAGAGTGAAGGTTAATATTGAGTGGATTGATTCGGAGCTTTTTGAAAAAGAAGATTCTGTTTCAGCTTTACAAAAAGCCCATGGAATTTTGGTTCCAGGTGCTTTTGGGGCACGAGGGGCAGAAGGGAAGATTCGAGCAATTCAATTTGCGCGAGAGCGTAAAGTTCCATTTTTAGGGATTTGTTTTGGGATGCAATTAGCTTGTATAGAAGCTGCGCGCAATATTGCACAGATTGAGAATGCTTCATCAAGTGAGTTTTGCGAAACAGACAATCCAATTGTAGGTTTAATGACAGAATGGCTTAAAGGAGACGTTCTTGAAAAACGTACAAGAAATGGTGCTCTCGGCGGTTCAATGCGCCTTGGTGCTTTTGCTGCTGAATTAAAAGAAGCGAGTCATATTGCTCAAATTTATGGGATGACCAAGATTGTCGAGCGACATCGTCATCGTTATGAGGTCAATATTGATTATAAGGATAAGTTAGAACAGTGTGGTTTGATTTTTTCTGGGATGTCTCCTGATGGTATTTTACCAGAAACGATAGAATATGTAGATCATCCATGGTTTATTGGTGTTCAATATCATCCAGAATTAAAATCTCGTCCTTTTGATCCACATCCGCTTTTTTCTTCTTTTATTGAAGCCGCTGTAGAACAAAGTCGATTAGTTTAATGCGTAAATTGGATTACTTTGCTTTTGAGGGATAAAATGACTAAACCAAATGCCCGTGTGAAAGTTGGAAATATGATTTTTTCAAATGAAATGCCTCTTTCATTAATTGCAGGGCCGTGTCAGATGGAAAGTCGTGATCATGCTTTTGAAATGGCTGGTCGTATTAAAACAATTACCGATCAGCTTGGTATCAGGTTTGTTTATAAATCAAGTTACGATAAAGCCAACAGAACCTCTTTGAATGCGGCACGTGGCATTGGTCTTGAAAAAGCAATGGCTATTTTTTCTGATTTAAAAAAAGAGTTTGATTGTCCCATATTAACTGATGTGCATACAGAAGAGCAATGTACAATTGTTTCTTCTACAGTTGATATTTTACAAATACCGGCTTTTTTATGTCGTCAAACAGATCTTTTGGTAGCAGCCGCCAAAACAGAATGTGTTATTAACATTAAAAAAGGTCAGTTTTTAGCGCCGTGGGATATGGAGAATGTTTTAAAAAAGGTTGTTTACAGTGGTAATCCGAATGTTATGCTTTGTGAGCGAGGCACGTCATTTGGTTACAACCGACTTATTTCTGATATGCGTTCGTTGCCTATTTTACGTTCATTTGGAGCTCCTGTTATTTTTGATGCAACGCATTCTGTTCAAGAACCTGGGGGGCAGGGGGCTTCATCTGGTGGACAGCGTCAATTTGTTGAAATTTTAGCGCGTGCAGCTGTTTCTGTTGGGGTAGCTGGTATTTTTTTAGAAACACATCAAGATCCAGATAATGCACCTTCTGATGGACCCAATATGGTTAAAGTTGATGATTTACAAAGATTGCTTGAGACTTTAATGGAATTTGATTATCTGTCAAAAAAGTTGAGTTGAGAAGAGAAAAAATATTTCATTAATAGGGCATTATAAATGAATCGAGACTTTTATTGGATAAGGAAACACATATGACTATAATTGTCGATATCATTGGGCGTGAAGTTCTTGATAGCCGTGGTAATCCAACGGTAGAAGTTGATGTTCATTTGGAGAATGGAGCTTTTGGTCGCGCTCTGGTTCCTTCGGGAGCTTCAACAGGAGCATACGAGGCTATAGAGCTTCGTGATGGTGGTTTGCGCTATCAAGGGAAAGGTGTTGAAAAAGCGGTTGCTGCAGTTAATGGCGAAATTCTTGAAGAACTTGGTGGGCGGGATGCAACAAATCAAATTGCTATTGATCAAGCAATGATTGCTTTGGATGGAACGCCAAACAAAGCCCGTCTTGGTGCCAATGCACTTCTTGGTGTTTCATTAGCTGTTGCAAAAGCAGCTGCGGATTCATTAAATTTACCTTTGTATCGTTATATTGGTGGTACACAAGCGCATATTCTTCCAACCCCCATGATGAATATTATTAATGGTGGCGTTCATGCTGATAATTTGATTGATTTTCAAGAGTTTATGATTATTCCTATAGGAGCTCCTACTATAAGAGAAGCGATCCGTTATGGCGCTGAGATTTTCCATGCATTGAAAAAGCGTTTAAAAGATGCGGGTTATAATACCAATGTTGGTGATGAAGGTGGTTTTGCACCTCAATTTAAAAGTGCTGATCAAGCAATTGATTTTATTATGGAATCTATCATGATATGTGGCTATAAACCAGGTGAACAAATTGCCATTGGTTTAGACTGTGCTTCAACCGAATTTTATAAAAATGGTTCGTATTTTTATAAAGGTGAGGGGAAATGCCGTGACACCCAAGAGCAGGTAAATTATTTAGCGCAGCTTGTGAAAAATTATCCTATTATTACAATTGAAGATGGAATGGCAGAGGATGATTGGGAAGGTTGGAAGCTACTTACTGACACAATTGGAGAAAAATGTCAGCTTGTTGGCGATGATTTGTTTGTAACAAATTCAGCACGTTTGCGTGATGGTATCAAAATGGGGGTAGGCAATTCTATTCTCATAAAAGTTAATCAAATCGGTACATTGAGTGAAACACTTGATGCTGTAGAAGTAGCACATAAAGCAGGTTATCGTGCCATTATATCTCATCGTTCCGGCGAGACAGAGGATTCTTTCATTGCAGATCTTGCTGTTGCAACGAATTGTGGACAAATTAAAACAGGTTCTCTTGCACGTTCGGATAGATTAGCAAAATACAATCAACTTATCCGTATTGAAGAAATGCTAGGAGCCCAAGCGCATTATGCTGGTGATTTATATCGTGTATAGTTGTGAGCAAAAAATATGAAAGTATAAGATCATTTAGATTATGAAATTGAGATTTCTTATCAAAGGCATATGCATAGTAATTTTATAGGTATTTAAATTTATAGGGATTAAGATGAGAGGTGTGATTATTACTCAAGATCAAGGAATGTATCTCGTTTCGGGTGATGACGGTAAGCGTTATCAGTTTGCGACTTGGGATTGGTTGGGAAAGAAACCACCAAGGATTGGTGATACTATTGATTTTGTCTATGAAGGCGGTGTGGTTAGTTCTGTTTTTCCATTGTTGAGACCAGGTACAGAGAACTCAAAGATAATGTTCGCACTCCTTTGTTGGTGTGCAGGTATCTTTGGTGTCCATCGTTTTATGGTTGGTAAAGTTAGGACTGGTGCTTTAATGCTGGTTCTATCTTTATCATTGTTTGGATTGATAATTACCGGAATTTGGGCAGTTGTTGATTTTATAGTCATTCTTGGAGGAAGATTTACGGATAAAGATGGGAATCAGATTACAGATTTTTAAAAATTTTATAATAAAGAGAAAGTAATTCAGTTCGCTTTTTATTTTTATAAATAATTAAGTTGCATCATGCAAAATTATTGTACTATATTTATTTAATATGAGATATTAAAAAACATGTACAGCTAAGTAAAAGTATTGAAAAAGACAATGCTATTTTATACGGGTAAAGCAAAGACGCAAATTAATTAAGGCGTGCATTGTTTTTCTGCTTATGGCAGTGGATAGCATTAGATTATTGGAGGCTCCAAACTATCCTAATTTCACGTTTATTACGGCTGCTATAAATTGTATTTACACCGTGAGGTTAATCCGCATATTATCAAATTAAAAATAATCTCTTTATGAATAACACATAAGGAGCGTGGGTAAGGATGAAGGGTGAAATTATGGTTCAAAATCAAGGGGGTTATCTCGTTTTGGGAGGTGATGATAAGCGTTATCAATTTGAGGATTGGAATTGGTTAGGAAAAAACCACCAAGCATAGGGGATACCGTTGATTTTATCTTTATTTTAATAGGAAATTTTAGGAAAAAGCTACAAATTAGAGGATATCCAATATTTATAATATAAAAAGTAGGTCATTCAGCTTACTTTGATTGTATTAAGGGGGATAAATTGAAAATAACAAATTATTTAGTGTAGATTTGGTAATGAGGTATTAATCAAAATCATGCATAGTTGGGCAAAATATTAAGAAATTTGTGCTGTAAAGACTGTGCTATTTTATGTGGACAAAGCAGAAACGTCGATCAATCAAAGTACGCTTTGTACTACCTCTTATGACGGTGGGAGTCTTAAGCTATTTCAGTTATCACATTTATCATGGTGAGTATGGATTGTATTCACGCAGTGAAGTTAATCAGCATATTAGCGAATTAGAAAAGGAGCTTCATAAAATAGAAGCTGAGCGGATATTCATGGAAAAGCGTATTTCTCTTTTACGCAACGGGCATATAGAAAAAGATATGTTGGATGAGTATGTCCGAAAGAACTTGAACTTCTCTAAGTCAAATGAACTGACAATCTTAATACCTTGAAATGATACTAAAGGTAAATGAAAAATCGCTTAATTTAAACAACAATCAGCAATGATATTGTTTAAGCCGATTGATAAGGCTTGTAACTTTTGTTCGTAAAGGTTATTCCTAAATAATCATAAAAGGGAGTTTAATATGGCAGAACGACTTAAAAAAAATTCTGCGTCGGCGGCGCGCACTGCATTATCAAGCACCACAAAGAAAGCACCAATAGCAGATTTTACAAAAGAAGAAGAAATTGATGCTTATCGTGAAATGCTTTTAATTCGCCGTTTTGAAGAAAAAGCAGGACAACTTTATGGTATGGGGCTTATAGGGGGATTTTGTCACCTTTATATTGGTCAGGAAGCCGTTGTTATAGGAACATTGAAAGCGGCAAAAGAAGGTGATCAGGTTATTACGTCTTACCGTGATCATGGACATATGTTAGCGGTTGGGATGAGTCCGCGTGGTGTTATGGCAGAATTAACGGGACGTCAAGGGGGCTTTTCTAAAGGGAAAGGTGGCTCGATGCATATGTTCTCTAAAGAAAAGAACTTTTATGGGGGACATGGTATTGTTGGTGCGCAGGTTCCCATTGGTTCAGGTTTGGCATTTTCGAATCAGTACCTTGGTAAAGATAATGTGACATTGGTTTATTTTGGTGATGGTGCTGCAAATCAGGGGCAGGTTTACGAGAGTTTTAATATGGCTTCACTTTGGAAGCTTCCCGTTGTTTATATTATTGAAAACAATCAGTATGCTATGGGAACGTCAGTTTCACGTGCATCTGCAGAAACTGATTTTTCCCGACGTGGTCTTTCTTTTGAAATTCCAGGTATTGTTGTTGATGGTATGGATGTTCGATCCGTAAAAGGAGCTGCTGATGAAGCAATTTCTTGGGCACGTTCAGGTAAAGGACCGATCATTCTTGATATGCAGACCTATCGCTATCGTGGTCATTCCATGTCTGACCCAGCGAAATATCGTTCAAAGGAAGAAGTCCAAAAAATAAAAGAGGAGCACGATCCGATTGATCAAGTAAAAAGTCGGATTCTTAAAAAAAATTGGGCGAGCGAGGACGATTTAAAATCTATTGAGAAAGAGGTCCGTGCAATTGTTGCTGATGCGGCAGATTTTGCACAAAGTGATCAAGAGCCAGATGCTTCTGAGCTCTATACTGATATTTTAGTTTGATGCGAGGGAAGCAAGTATGTCTATTGATATTTTGATGCCGGCGCTTTCACCAACTATGGAAGAAGGTAAACTGTCTAAATGGCTCAAGAAAGAAGGTGATAAGGTTAGCTCTGGCGATGTTATTGCTGAAATTGAGACGGATAAGGCTACAATGGAAGTAGAGGCTGTTGATGAAGGTACTCTTGGTAAAATTTTTATTCCTGAAGGGTCTGAAGGTGTAAAGGTTAACACTGTTATTGCGGTTTTGTTAGAAGAAGGTGAGCGTGTTGAGGATATTTTGCAACCTACCGATACAGCACAAAAACCTAAGGAATTTCCTCTTTCTCTACCTTCGTCAGTTCCGCAGGCTGCTCCTACTTTTGATACATCTCCTGATTTTGATATTCCAGCGGGAACCCAAATGGTTACGATGACAGTACGTGAAGCGCTTAATCAGGCTTTGGCTGAGGAAATGCGGCGTGATGAAAAAGTTTTTCTCATGGGGGAAGAGGTCGCGCAATATCAAGGTGCCTATAAGGTTAGTCAAGGTTTGTTGGAAGAATTCGGAGAACGCCGAGTTATTGATACCCCAATTACAGAGCACGGCTTTGCTGGGCTGGCTGTTGGGGCTGCTTTTGGTGGGTTACGTCCCATTGTTGAGTTTATGACATTTAATTTTGCGATGCAGGCGATGGACCAAATTATTAACTCAGCAGCCAAAACACGTTATATGTCTGGTGGACAAATGACCGCTCCTATGGTTTTCCGAGGTCCCAATGGCGCGGCTGCCCGTGTTGGTGCTCAACATTCTCAATGTTATGCTGCATGGTATAGTCATGTACCAGGTCTGAAAGTTGTCATGCCTTATAGTGCTGCAGATGCAAAAGGTTTGCTGAAAGCTGCTATTCGTGATGATAATCCTGTTATTTTCCTTGAAAATGAGATTTTGTATGGGCATCAATTTGATGTTCCTCAACTGGATGATTTTCTTTTGCCTATTGGTAAGGCACGTATTCATAAGTCTGGACAAGATGTGACGATTGTTGCATGTGGGATTGGAATGCATTACGCGGTTGAAGCTTTATCTGAAATTGAAAAACTTGGTATCGATGTTGAATTAATTGATTTACGGACCATTCGCCCGATGGATCTTCCAACAATTCTTTCGTCAGTTAAAAAAACAGGTCGTTTGGTTACAATTGAAGAGGGATTTCCTCAGTCATCTGTGGGAACTGAAATAGCAACGCGTGTTATGCAGCAGGCTTTTGACTATCTTGATGCGCCAATTGCTACGATTTCTGGCAAAGATGTTCCGATGCCTTATGCCGCTAATCTTGAGAAGTTGGCTTTGCCTAATACTGCTGAAATTATTGAGGCCGTTAAGGCTGTGACATACAGAGCATAACGGAGGAAAGCATAATGCCCATTAAAATTACAATGCCAGCGCTTTCCCCTACGATGGAAGAGGGAAATTTAACAAAATGGAATATTAAGGAGGGAGATAAGGTTTCCTCTGGTGATGTTATTGCTGAGATTGAGACGGATAAAGCGACAATGGAAGTCGAAGCCGTTGATGAAGGTAGGGTTGCTAAAATTGTTGTTCCTGCTGGAACACAAGGCGTTAAAGTAAATGCTTTAATTGTTGTTTTAGCAGAAGAAGGTGAAGATTTAGCTGAAGCTGCAAAAGTTACAGAAGAAATCTCTTCTTCTACAAGACAAAAACCAGAGGGCATCAAACAGACAGATTCTCTGAAACAGACGGACTCAAAGGGAATAAAAATGTCTCATGAATCATCAACTGGGCAATTAATACAGCAAGATAAAAAGGAAGCTCGTCTTTTTGCCTCTCCCTTAGCGCGGCGATTAGCATCTCAGGCAGGTCTTGATTTATCCCTTATTTCTGGAAGTGGTCCGCATGGGCGTATTATTAAGCGCGATGTAGAAAAAGCTGTGAGCAGCGATATGTCTAAAGTGTCTTATTCCTCACCGATAGGGGAGCTAATAGCTACAGGTGCTTCGGACAAACAGATATTGAAACTCTTCAAAGAGGATGAATATAGCTTCGCTCCCCATAATAATATGCGTAAAACAATCGCGACACGTTTGGTAGAATCAAAACAGAGAGTCCCACATTTCTATGTAACGGTAGATTGTGAACTTGATGCGCTATTAGCACTGCGTACACAACTAAATGCTGCTGCTCCAATGGTTAAGGGGCAGGAAGAAACTCAGCCTACTTATAAGCTTTCTGTTAATGATATGGTGATCAAAGCTGTCGCACTTTCTTTGAAAGCGGTTCCTGATGCGAATGTTTCTTGGCTTGAAGGCGGGATGCTTCATCATAAACATTGTGATGTTGGGGTTGCTGTTTCTATTCCCAATGGATTAATTACACCGATTATTCGCCATGCAGAGGAAAAGCCGTTATCACTTATTTCCAAAGAGATGAAGGATTTTGCAAAGCGTGCGCGCGAGGGCAAGTTAAAAATGGAAGAATATCAGGGTGGAACAACAGCTGTATCAAATATGGGGATGTATGGTATAAAAAGTTTTTCGGCTATTCTTAATCCACCGCATGCGACGATTTTTGCGATTGGTGCAGGGGAGCAACGCGCCGTTGTTAAAAATGGTGCATTAGTTGTTGCGACAGTTATATCAGTTACGCTTTCTGCGGATCATCGTGCTGTCGATGGTGCTTTAGCAGCAGAGCTTGCGCGGACTTTTAAGAAGATGATTGAAAATCCATTAGCAATGTTGGTTTGAACTGTTTAACAGTTCTTCACGTAAATTGTGAGAAAGCGTGTTAAGAGAATAGAAACAAATTTAAAGAGTTTAAAGAGCAATGTTATTGCTATTTCTGGTTTGGATAAAGCATTTGCGTGAAGTTTAAAGCAAAAGACATAAGATAATTCTGTTATGTTCATTTTCAGTCTTAAGTTCAAAAAATGCATATCCATTTTATATATATCCATGGAGGAATTACTGTGGCAAATCTTTATGATGTAATTGTGATTGGATCAGGTCCAGGCGGATATGTAACCGCAATTCGTGCAGCACAATGTGGCTTTAAGACTGCGATTGTTGAACGTGAACATTTGGGAGGAATCTGTTTAAATTGGGGATGTATTCCCACAAAGTCCCTTCTACGTTCAGCGGAAATGAAACATTTTGCTGAACATGCGAAAAATTATGGACTAAAAATTAATGGTTCAATTGAGGCAAACATCAAAGATGTTGTGGCACGTTCACGCGGTGTTTCAGCACGTTTAAATGCTGGTGTTGGTTTTTTAATGAAAAAAAACAAAATTGATATTATCTGGGGTGAAGCAAAGCTTACTAAAGAAGCAAAGGGAAGCCTTCCTGCGGAAATTATGGTTTCTTCATCCTCCAAACCGATTATGCAACCGCAAAATCCAGTCCCTAAAGGGACGTTAGGGGAGGGAACTTATCAAGCAAAGCATATCATTATTGCAACGGGCGCACGTCCTCGTGTCCTTCCTGGTATTGAGCCAGATGGAAAACTCATTTGGACTTATTTTGAAGCTATGATACCGCCAGCAATGCCAAAATCGCTTTTGGTTATAGGGTCTGGGGCTATTGGCATTGAATTTGCTTCTTTTTATCATGATATGGGGGCGACAGTAACTGTTGTTGAAATGATGCCCCATATCATGCCTGCTGAAGATATTGAAATTTCAACGTTTGCTCGTAAACAGTTAGAGAAAAAAGGTTTACGCATTCTTCGTCAAGCAAAAGTAACAAAGGTTGAAAAATCTTCCGATTCTGTAAGTGTACATATTGATGTTCAAGGTAAAATAGAGTCAATGACTGTTGACCGGTTGATTTCCGCTGTTGGGGTGCAAGGTAATATTGAGAATCTTGGTTTAGAAGCTTTGGGAATAAAAACCGATCGCGGCTGCATTGTAACTGATGAATGGAGTTGGACGGGGGTGGAAGGTATTTATGCTATTGGTGATGTAGCAGGCCCTCCTATGTTGGCCCATAAAGCAGAAGAAGAAGGTGTGATATGTATTGAGCATCTTGCAGGTTTGAAAAGCGCTCATCCACTTGATAAAAGAAAAATTCCAGGGTGTACATATTGTACACCACAGGTTGCCTCTGTAGGGCTTTCAGAAGCGGCAGCAAAAGAAGCAGGTTATGATATACGTATTGGTCGTTATTCTTTTGCTGCGAATGGTAAGGCGATTGCTTTGGGTGAAGATCAGGGGTTAGTAAAAACGATTTTTGATAAAAAAACAGGACAGCTTCTCGGGGCCCATATGGTAGGGGCTGAGGTAACAGAATTGATACAGGGTTTTGTTATTGCTATGAATCTTGAAACAACAGAAGAAGAATTAATGCATACTATCTTTCCACATCCGACCTTATCGGAAATGATGAAAGAAAGTGTATTAGATGCTTATGGTCAAGTTTTAAACGCTTGATGACTGGATTGTATGAAAAATTTTATATTTTTGATTGTTACTTCGTATTTATAAGGCAAAGGCTTAAATGGTTACGGTTGTTGATAGAGTTGCAAATAGACGATTGCGTCATCCTGAAAAGGCACATCGTCCTGATACAAGCGTTCAAAAAAAGCCAGATTGGATTCGTGTAAAAGCGCCAACATCACCAATTTATAAGGAAACACATGGTATTGTACGTACGCATAAGTTAGTGACTGTATGTGAAGAAGCTGGTTGTCCTAATATTGGCGAATGTTGGAGCCAGAGGCATGCTAGCTTTATGATTTTAGGTGAAATATGTACGCGTGCTTGTGCTTTTTGTAACGTTGCAACAGGTATTCCACTTGCCGTTGATGATAATGAGCCAGAACGTGTCGCTGATGCTGTTGCACGGATGGAATTAAAACATGTTGTCATTACATCTGTTGATCGTGATGATCTTGCTGATGGTGGTGCTGAGCATTTTGCAAAAGTTATTTATGCGATTCGTCAAAAAACTCCTAAAACAACAATTGAAGTTCTTACACCTGATTTTCGTCATAAGGATGGCGCTTTAGAAGTTGTTGTTGCTGCTAAGCCTGATGTTTTTAATCATAACTTAGAAACAGTTCCTTCTAAATATTTGAAGGTCCGTCCAGGGGCACGTTATTTTCATTCAATTCGTTTATTACAACGTGTTAAAGAACTTGATCCAACAATTTTTACAAAATCGGGAATTATGGTTGGCCTTGGGGAGGAGCGAAATGAAGTTTTGCAATTGATGGATGATTTGCGCGCTGCTGATGTTGACTTTATGACAATTGGACAATATTTGCAGCCTACACGAAAACATCATCCAGTTGTTCGTTTTGTGCCTCCTGAAGAATTTGAGTCTTTTGCCAAGATTGGTAAAGTAAAAGGATTTTTACATATGGCCTCCAATCCTCTAACGCGTTCATCTCATCATGCTGGAGATGATTTTGCCATTTTGCAAAAAGCGCGTGATGAAAAATTTTCCTTACAGAGATAATTATGCCGATTTTTACAATACATCGGCAGATCACCCATAGTGCCAGTGAAATGTTTGATCTGGTTTCAGATATTGAGCGTTATCCTGAATTTTTACCAATGTGTGAGTCTTTAATAATACGTTCTCGAAAAGAATATGGAAAAAAAATATTGCTTCTTGCGGATATGACCGTTGGCTATAAGATTATTCGTGAAACTTTTACGACTCAAGTATTTCTTCAGCCGGAAAAAAGTCTTATAGAAGTTAAATATATTGATGGTCCATTCAAATATCTTGAAAATCGTTGGGCCTTTCATGATATTGAAAATACCAATGCATGTAATGTAGAGTTTTTTATTGATTATGAATTTAAAAGTAAAACGCTTGGATTAGTGATGGGCTCAATGTTTGATATTGCGTTTCGTAAATTTACCGAGGCTTTTGAGAAGCGTGCGCATCAGATTTATGGCTCTACGGTAACATAGTCTATTCTGTTATTTTTTAACAATACGTATTGCTTATAACAGCGTGAAGGTGAAAACCGGTTTCCATCTTTACTATTTGTTTTAAATTCAGCTTTCAAAAGCATATTGAAGGAACATCATTTTAAATGATGAAGATGATGCACAGCTTCATGCTTTTGTTTCACTCTTTTTTAATAGATTCACATCCGTTAAACAGAGCGCCCAAATAGAACATGCTTGCGTCATACCCATTTCATAATAGTGCTCATAATAAATAGTATATATTCTCGTAAAAGTATATAAAATCTACATCTGTACACTTATGAAGAAGTCCTCCTGCATCATTTATTTGCCATCTCTCAAGATGTTGCGCGCCAGCTCTTAGCACTTGAGAGAAGTACAAGTGTCTCTTTCTTTAATCATTTTATTTATACAGTTTTTTCTCTTGTGGCGTGTAAGTGAATAAATTTGATTAATTCAACCTACACAGGACTGAAGTGAGATAACTTTACGCTATTCAGATCGTTCATTTTCAAGTTGTGATACAATAAAAATTTTTCAAGATGTTGACGATTATAGACTCGATGGGGAATAAAGAATTTTAAAATTAGTATGGGGAATTCAGTGAAGCAATTCCAGAATCATTTTAAAAGCATTTTCAACAGTTGCATGGCGGATAGCATTGCGATTAAGATGAGCAAAGTGCATTTCTTTGTGCAGGGGGGAGTGGTTTTTATAAGCTACTGCGCAATGCACAAGTCCTACAGGTTTATCAAGACTTGCACCTCCTGGACCAGCAATTCCTGTTACAGAAACTGCAATGTCAGCTTGTGAATGTTTTAATCCACCCTCAGCCATTGCAAGAGAAACTTCTTTTGAAACGGCACCATAGGTTTTTATAAGTTCAGCACAAACGCCAACAAGGCGTGTTTTAGATTCATTTGAATAAACAACAAATCCACAATCGAGAACATCTGACGATCCTGCAATATTTGTGAGGCTTGCAGCAATGAGTCCTCCTGTACAAGACTCTACAGTTGTTAACAGCAAACCTTTTTGGCGAAAGGTATTAAGGACTTCATGTGCTTGTTTTTCACAAAGATATGTCATTGGGGAATTTCTCCTGAATAAAGGACGCTCGCTGTTGCAAGAGCAGCAATTCCCTCACCACGACCAATAAATCCAAGCCGTTCATTTGTTGTTGCTTTGATAGAGATTCGATCAGGTGTCATTGCAAGTATTGTCATAAGGTTTTCTGTCATGGCATGACGATAGGGACCAATTTTAGGATTTTCAGCGATAATTGTGATATCAACATTGGCGATACGACCACCTGCTTGTTTTATAATATCAAGAGCATGACGGAGAAAAATTTCTGATGATACATTTTTCCATTGAGGATCAGAGGGAGGAAAATGTGTACCGATATCTCCAGCACCTTGAGTTGCAAGAAGGGCATCTGTTAATGCATGAAGAGCAACATCCGCATCGGAGTGTCCATTTAATTTTTTATGAAAAGGGATTTTTATACCACATAATATAAGAAAATCACCATCCTCAAAAGAGTGAACATCATAACCATTGCCGGTGCGAATATCAGGAAATATTTGCATTTTCTTTTGGAGATATAAATGTGCAGTATTAAAATCTTCATGCCATGTAATTTTTATGTTGTTAGGATCTCCAGGAACGGTACGCATAGGAATTCCAAACCATTCGGCAATTGCAGAATCGTCAGTGAATTCTTGTTTGCAAGCTTGTTTTGCTTTTTTATGGGCCACTAAGATATGTTCAAAGGGAAAACACTGTGGAGTTTGTGCACTATAAAGATGGGTACGGGGAATTGTTTCTAAAACATGCTGATTATTTATACGTTTAAGGGTATCAGAGATGGGCAGAACAGGAAGAACACCTTCTTGAGGCGTGATAGTGTTGTGAATGTTATTAAGAAGCTTGTTTTCGATAAAAGGGCGTGCACCATCATGAATATGCACATATTGGGGGTCAAATTTTTTGAGTGCCTGAAGTCCATATAAGGTAGAGATTTGACGTGTATTGCCTCCTTCAACGATAATAAGGCGCTCTTTAAAATCGTCAATAGCTTGTTCACAGATTTGACGATCTTCTGGATGAATAACAAGAATAATTGTTGTGATAGCTGGATGCTGCAAAAAACAATGCACGGTATGATAAATAATTGGCTTTTGTCCTAGAAGCCGATATTGTTTTGGAATTTTATGGGGAGATCCTGCTCTTTCACCCCGTCCAGCGGCTAATATCATTGCTGCAATAGAAATACTTAATCTCCTTGTTATAATCTTAGTTTGCTTTTTTGTCATTAATTTTAAAATGATTTTGAAAGGATGGTTGTTGTAGATCAGCAAGGGATATCACGGATAACACCTCAAAAAAAGCATTTAATGCTTTTTGAAGTGCGGTATTTAAACCACAAAAATCAAACAAGGGGCAAGTTGGTTCTGCAGTATCGAAACATTCTGTGAGGGAAAAGTTGTCTTCTGTTACTTTCACAACATCCGCGACTGAAATCTCTGCTGCGGGTTTAGCCAATCTAACTCCACCATTGCGTCCACGCACTGTTTGTATAAAACCTGCTTGAACAAGCAGCTGAAGGATTTTAAATAAAAAAAGCTCTGAAACGGCATATGCTTTAGCAATTTCTGGAACACGACTGAGAGTTCCCTGATTATCTGCACAATACATGAGCATTCGAAGAGCATAATTTGTTTGTTTTGTTAATCGCATCTCATTTCCTTCGTAAAGTATCGTCGAACACAGTCTATTTTAAAGATATTTTGCAAAATGTAGAAGTTTTTTCTCGTTGACTATATTTGCCCTATTTTAAATGTAGTATTAGTATTGTCAATTTTTGCTACAAAAGGTTATATGAGAATAATGGGATAAGGGTATGTAAGCTCATGACGAATATAACATCTGTGACGAATCTTCAAGACATAGATAAAAATACTTATAACGATGAGTTGTATCGTTTAAGTAAGGTATATATTTTTTTAGGGATTACAATTATTGTATTGGCTTTACTTACGGCCTCTGTTTCATTTATTATTCTTATTGGATTAACTCCTGTTGTTCCCAGTAGAACAGTAACCCTTATTCTTATAGGAATTAATAGTTTTTGGGTTTTAGGGCTTATTGTCATCGTTTTTTATGAGATGATACCGATCATTCGTGCTTGGCGTTCAAGGCGTGCAGGATCGCGTCTTCATGTGCGCCTTATTTCATTGTTTGCACTTGTTGCGACAATGCCAGCTGTTGCTGTAGCTCTTGTATCGGGTCCAGCACTAAATTTGGGACTTGATCGATGGTTTGATACAACAACGCGGCAAATTGTGGGCTCTTCTATTGATTTAGCAAATGCTTATGCAGATGAAATGCTTCAAAATTTAAAAAATTTATCCTACGCGATGGCATTTGCACTTGATAACAAAAAACTCTTAGAACGTAATCCAGCTGAATATAGGATGCAATTGACGCGTCATGCTCTAGGACGCAATTTGCGTGGTGCATTTTTGTTAAGTTCTAGTGGAGCTATTTTTGTATCGAGTGCTCTTGGTGATGAAGATAAACTGCCAATTCCTCCTTCTCATCTTATTGAACGTGCAACCAGTGCGAGACCTTTTTCTTTTCAACCAGGCGTTCATGATTATTTTGGTATTATTTTAAAATTTACCAATATTCCAAACACATTTTTATATTTGGTGCGTGACGTTGATAAAGGTGTTTTATCTGCTTTGCGTTTGACAGAAGTTAATACAGATCGTTATCGTGATTTAAATGAAAATCGCCTGCTGACACAGATTGCATTTGGTATGCTTTATTTGTGTCTTTTTTTTAGTTTATTCTTATCAGCCATTTGGGCTGCTATTGCTGTTGCTGATCGCTTAGTACGTCCTATTCGTCTTCTCATTAGTGCTGCCGATGATGTTGCTTCTGGAAATATGGAAATTTTCGTGCCAGTACGAGCAAAAGATGGAGATATTGGGCAATTATCCAAAACTTTTAATTACATGGTCAGTGAATTGAAAAGTCGGCGTAATGAATTGATTGCAGTGCGTGATCAAATTGATGAAAGACGGCGTTTTTCTGAAGCTGTATTATCGGGTGTAACAGCGGGAGTAGCAGGTATAGATGATAATGGTGATATCACCATTATCAATCGGTCTATTGAAGCGATGTTTGATATTCGCTCTGAGCACGTTGTTGGAAAAAGTCTTTTATCTTTAAGCGCTGAAATTTGGCAGGTTTTTCAGTTTGTGCGTTCATTGGATCGTAAAAACCATCGTGAGCAGGTCACTTTAAATGTTGCAGGAAAAGAGCGTGTCTGTAATGTCCAAGTTACGATGGAGGAGGATGATGGACAGGGACAATCTTGGGTTCTAACAATTGATGATATTACAGACCTTGTTGCAGCGCAACGTACAGCGGCGTGGGCGGATATTGCGCGGCGTATTGCACACGAAATTAAAAATCCTCTTACACCTATTCAATTATCCGCTGAACGCATTCGTAAACGTTATAACAAAGCTATTACACAAGATAGAGAGGTCTTTGAGCGGTGTATTGACACAATTATTCGGCAGGTTGGAGATATTGGGCGTATGGTTGATGAGTTTTCCTCTTTTGCACGTATGCCCAAACCCAAAATGCATATTTTAGATATACGAGAATTGTTGCGCGAAGCATGTTTCTTGATAGAAGTGACGCGACATGATATTCATTTTGAGCAAGATTTAGGAACTCTACCACTTATGGGTGCATTTGATAACCGTCTCATTGTACAGGCTTTTTGCAATGTTATCAAAAACGCGAGCGAATCCATAGATTCAGTTATGCGAGAGGAAAATATTCACGGTCATATTCTTATCCGTTCTTATCGTCAGGAAGAATGGGTGGTTGTGGATGTTGTTGATAACGGGAAAGGACTTCCTAAAGAGCAAAGACAAAAGTTATTAGAACCCTATATAACAACGCGGGAAAAAGGAACAGGGCTGGGGTTAGCTATTGTGCGCAAAGTTATTGAAGATCACGGTGGTTTCATGGAGCTTCATGATGCACCGGAGAGTTTTTATGAAGGTCGTGGTGCGATGATCCGTTTGATATTTCCAGCGGATGGGGGTAAGCAGGGTAATATTATACAAGCCATAAATCATAAGATAGGGGAATAGTATGGTATCAGATATCTTGATTGTTGATGATGAAGCAGATATTCGTGAGCTTGTTGCTGGTATTTTAGATGATGAAGGTTATGAAACGCGTGTTGCTTGTAACTCTGATGAAGCATTGGCTCAAATTAGTGAGCGTATTCCAAAGCTCATTTTTTTGGATATTTGGCTACAGGGTAGTCGTCTCGATGGTTTAGCACTGCTTGATGAAATTAAAACACAATATCCGACTCTTCCGGTCGTTATGATCTCTGGTCATGGTAATATTGAGACGGCTGTTTCCGCTATAAAGCGAGGGGCATATGATTTCATTGAAAAACCTTTTAAAGCTGATAGACTTGTATTGGTTGCAGAGAGAACACTTGAAAATTCAAATTTAAAACGTGAGCTTTTAGAATTGCGAAAGCGTTCGAACGAGACATTAGAGTTGCTCGGAAAATCGACAGTTATAAAAAATTTGCGTCAAATCATAGAAAAAGTAGCACCAACCAATAGTCGCATCATGATAACAGGTCCTTCAGGGGCAGGAAAAGAGACTGTTGCACGAACTATTCATGCGCTCTCAACGCGTTCGAATGGGCCATTTGTTACAATAAATGCTGCAACGATTACTCCAGAAAGAATGGAAATAGAGCTGTTTGGCAGCGAAATGGAGGGAAGAGAGCGTAAAATCGGTGCCTTAGAGGAAGCTCATGGCGGTATCTTATATCTTGATGAAATTGCTGACATGCCGCGTGAGACTCAAGGAAAGATTCTTCGAGTTTTAACGGGACAAACATTTGAGAGAATTGGCGGCACAAAACGTGTTAAGGTGGATGTCCGTATCATTTCTTCGACAGCGCAAAATCTTGAAAACCTCATTTCTGATGGGCGCTTTAGGGAGGATCTTTTTCACCGTCTTTCCGTTGTTCCTATTGTTGTTCCGCCCCTTTCAGCGCGTCGTGAAGATATTCCAGAACTTGTACATCATTTTGTAAAAACAATATCACAGCAGGTTGGGATTAAACCGCGTGCAATCAGTGATGATGTGATTGCTATTTTGCAAACGCACGCTTGGCCGGGTAATGTGCGGCAATTACGTAATAATATTGAGCGTCTTCTTATTCTTGTGCGGGATGGTGATGGTCCTATAACAGCGGACTTTCTTCCCAGTGAAGTAAGTGATTCTTTGCCACGTCTTCAAATGGATTCAGATGAAAGTATAATGGATTTGCCGTTACGTGAAGCTCGAGAATTATTTGAAAAGAGATATTTAGTGGCGCAGATTGGGCGTTTGGGTGGAAATATATCACGTACTGCTGAATTTATAGGCATGGAGCGTTCAGCTTTGCACCGTAAACTTAAAGCGCTTGGAGTTTCTTAAAGCGATGCGTATTATTATTTGTGGAGCAGGACAGGTTGGTTATGGGATAGCAGAGCGTCTTGCTGCTGAAAATCACGATGTTACTGTTATTGATATTGAAACGAGATTAATTGAAAAGATTCGCGATACATTGGATGTGAGAGGTTTTGTTGGTCACGGTTCACGGCCTGAAGTTCTTTTGGCTGCAGATGCAGACAAAGCTGATATGTTGATTGCTGTCACTTTGTTTGATGAAGTTAATATGGTAGCTTGCCAAGTAGCACATTCATTATTTAATGTGCCCACAAAAATTGCTCGTATTCGCTCACAATCTTATTTAGAACCACGTTATAAGACGCTTTTTTCCAGAGAGAATATTCCCATTGATGTGGTTATTTCGCCAGAAGTTGAAGTTGGGGAAATGGTTTTGCGCCGTATTGCTTTACCTGGTGCAATAGATGTTCTTTATTTTTGTAATGATGATATTGTGGCACTAGCTTTGGAATGCATGGAAGATTGTCCAGTTATTAATACACCTTTGCGTCAATTAACAGAGCTTTTTCCAGATCTTCATACGACGGTTACTGCTATTAAACGTGGCGCGGAATTATTGGTTGCACATTCAGAAACGCAATTACGCGTTGGTGATATAACCTATCTTGTTGTTTCTCGTGAACAGATGCGTCGTGCTGTTGGGCTTTTTGGTCATAAAGAACAAGATGCCCACCGCATGATTATTGCAGGGGGTGGTCACATTGGCCTTTATGTTGCACAGGCTATTGAAAAGCGTTTCCATAAATTAAAATTGAAGATTATAGAAGCGCATAGAGAAAGAGCCCTCACAATTGCTGATCAGCTTGAAAAAACAACAGTTTTATACGGTAACGTGTTAGATCCAGTGATTCTTCAAGATGCGGGAATTGATCAGTCCGATTTAATGATTACATTGACCAATCAAGATCAGGTTAATCTCTTAAGCGCTATTATTGCTAAAAGATTGGGCTGCAAAGCCAATATGGTATTGATTAATAATGTTGCCTATCAAGAATTTAGTCGTGCTGTTGGTGTGGATGCATATCTTAATCCCCATAGTGTTACAATATCGAGAATTTTGCAACAAATGCGCCGTGGGCGTATTCGTTCTGTTCATTCAGTTTTTAATGGCCGAGCAGAAATTATTGAAGCTGAAGTGATGCAAACATCTTCATTGGTTGGTAAGTCATTATCAGAGCTCAATTTATCAGATGGTTTGAGAATTGGTGCAATTTATCGCAATAAGACAATAATACAGCTTTCGGCAGATACGCGCATTTTGTCTGGTGATAGAATAGTGATTTTTGCTCTTGCTGATAGGGTTCGTGATGTTGAACAACTCTTTCGCGTAAGTTTAGAATATTTTTGATATATTATCTATGGATATTTGTACTTTTTGGTATAGTGGACAATTAAGATTGGTGGATAGGCTTTGTTTGTCCTCAATGGTTAAAACTGGACAGCGCGTTAAGCTTTTTAGTTATGATAAAAAAATAGATAATCTCCCTGCTGGTGTTGAGCTGCATGAAGCCGAATCAATTTTACCACGCTCAGCAATTTATCGCCTTGATCCCGATTTTTCTGATGATAAACTAGGGTGTACAATTGTTCAGTTCTCGGATTTTTTTCGTGTTATGCTGATGAAATATCAACAAGGTGTTTGGTTAGATACAGATGTTTACCTTGTTAAACAATTTCATCCAGATGCGGATAAGGTTTGGTTGGCAAGAGAAAATAATACAAGAGTAGGCGTTTCTGCACTTTATTTTCCGCCCAATAACCCTATTATAAAAATATTTGAGGATTATTGGGCTGGCACAGAAATTATTCCTCATTGGCTTGGGTTTAAGCGTCGTGTTTGGAGACCGTTCTGGTTAAAGAGGAAAAAAATGCCGATTTTACCGGGAAATCTTGGCGTTACAATATTTGGCAATGATGGTATTTCACGATTAGCAAAACGATATGGTTTTTTTCATGAAGCAAAGGAAAAGGAAACTTTTTATTATTGGACTGGGCGAAAAACTGAACGTATTTTTGAACCAGCTTTTGGTGTAAAGCCGCTTACAGATTCACGCTTGATAGGCTTTCATATTCACAGAAAGACAAAGACTACGAAAAGACCTCAGGAAGGAAGTTTTTACCATTGGGCGGTATCTCGCATTCTGGATGTTCATCATTTGTTTAGGTAGAGTTATTATTGCTATTTTAACTATTGAGATTTTAATCTATCTTATACAATCTCTTGATTGTAGCTTGCACAAGAGAGTAATGTTAACATATGGATAAAAACATTGAATGTGTAAAGAGCGGTTGTTATATGAACGGAAAGTAAAAATATGAGTGATCCAATGAAAACAGCATTAAGCCTTGTTCCTATGGTTATTGAACAAACCAATCGTGGTGAGCGGGCCTATGATATTTTTTCCCGTCTTTTAAAGGAGCGGATTATTTTTATTAATGGTCCTGTTGAAGATGGTATGGCAATGCTTGTTTGTGCACAATTGCTTTTCTTGGAAGCGGAAAATCCTAAAAAAGAAATTAGTCTTTATATTAATTCTCCAGGTGGTGTCGTAACATCTGGTATGGCTATTTATGATACTATGCAGTTTATTCGCCCTCCTGTTTCTACGCTTTGCATGGGGCAAGCGGCATCTATGGGGTCTTTATTATTAACGGCTGGAGCAAAAGGTCATCGTTTTACATTGCCAAACGCACGTATTATGGTGCATCAACCATCTGGTGGTTTTCAAGGTCAAGCTTCAGATATTGAGCGACATGCGCAAGATATTATAAAGATGAAACGGCGTTTAAATGAAATTTATGTTCAACATACGAGTCAAGATTATGAGGTTATAGAGAGAACTCTCGATCGCGATCATTTTATGACAGCAGAAGAAGCCAAAGCGTTTGGCTTAGTTGATGATGTTATACAATACCGTGCAGAAACTGAAAAAGAAGAAAAAGATTAAGAATTTTTATAGAAAAAACAGCTACTTTAAATCAAAGAGTTTTATAAAAAATATCGCAAAATAAGAGAAACACCTAAAAGTATTGAGACATGCATGGTTTTCTATATGTCTTTTAGTTTTCATGATGAAAGGCTTCCTTTGAAAAGGCAAAGTGTTCATATATTGTGGTGAAAGGAAAGAAAAATGAGCAAAATTAGCAATAGCGGGAACGAATCAAAAAATACTCTCTATTGCTCGTTCTGCGGCAAGAGTCAGCATGAGGTGCGTAAGCTCATTGCGGGGCCTACTGTATTTATCTGTGATGAATGTGTAGAGCTTTGCATGGATATTATTCGGGAAGAAAATAAGTCTTCTGGGGTTAAGGTGCGTGATGGTGTTCCTACGCCACAGGAAATTATAACAGTTCTTGATGACTATGTTATTGGTCAGCAGCATGCAAAGCGTGTTCTTTCTGTTGCTGTTCATAATCATTATAAACGGTTGGCGCATCAGTCTAAAAGCAATGATATTGAGTTGGCTAAATCAAATATTCTTCTTGTTGGTCCAACGGGTTGTGGTAAAACTTATCTTGCACAAACATTAGCACGTATTATTGATGTGCCTTTTACGATGGCGGATGCGACCACTTTGACTGAAGCGGGTTATGTGGGAGAAGATGTTGAAAATATTATTTTGAAGCTTCTTCAAGCAGCAGATTATAATGTTGAACGTGCGCAGCGTGGTATTGTTTATATTGATGAGGTTGATAAGATTTCCCGTAAAGCAGACAATCCTTCTATTACAAGAGATGTTTCGGGGGAAGGAGTTCAGCAAGCGTTATTAAAAATTATGGAAGGAACGGTTGCTTCTGTTCCTCCTCAAGGTGGACGTAAGCATCCGCAACAAGAGTTTCTTCAGGTTGACACTACAAACATCTTATTCATTTGTGGGGGAGCTTTTGCAGGTTTAGAACGGATTATTTCAGGGCGTGGTGAAAAAACTTCTATTGGTTTTTCTGCGATTGTTAAGGCTCCGGATGAGCGTTGTGTCGGTGAAATTTTTCGTGATTTAGAGCCTGAAGATCTTATTAAATTTGGTTTAATACCAGAATTTATTGGGCGCCTTCCTATAGTCGCTACCTTAGAGGATTTAGATGTTAACGCCCTCATGCAAATTTTATCCCAACCTAAAAATGCGTTAGTAAAGCAATATCAGCGTCTTTTTGAAATGGAGAATGTCGAGTTAGCATTTCATGAAGATGCTTTACGTGTTATTGCAAAGAAAGCAATTGAACGTAAAACTGGTGCTCGTGGTTTACGTTCTATTATGGAGAAGATCCTTCTTGAGACGATGTTTGAGCTACCGGCTCTTGAAGGCGTTCAAAAAGTGGTTATTTCGAGTGATGTCGTTGATGGTAAAGCGCGTCCTCTTTATATTTACTCAGAACGTGCAGAAGATAAAGAAAATGTATCAGCATGACATTGTGCGATGCACAATATAAAAGGTGGTAATGAACGGTATTTGATAGGTGTTTCTAATAATATCATTATAATGCTTGATTTATGTATGAGTAATTACCACTTCATGTACAGTGAAGAGCTGAGATTTTCTAAAGGTGGGCTAATTGTTGTAGATAGCTCATAGGCTCCAGAAAGGAGAGTTATGCAATATATTGATGAAAAGACAGATGAAGTAAGAGATGGGGTTTATGCTGTTTTACCTCTTCGTGATATTGTTGTCTTCCCCCATATGATTGTTCCACTTTTTGTGGGCCGCGAAAAATCAATTCGTGCTCTTGAAGAAACGATGGCGGTTGATAAGCAAATACTATTGGTGACACAAAAAAATGCTTCTGATGACGATCCAAAATCAGAGGATATTTATCATATTGGTACATTTGCTAATATTCTTCAACTTTTAAAGCTTCCTGATGGTACTGTAAAGGTTTTGGTCGAAGGAACTGCACGTGCAAAAATTAGTCAATTTGCTTTAAGTGAAGGTTATCATCAGGCTTTTGCAACTGTTACAGAAGAACCTAGAGAGAGTGATGTTGAGATTGAAGCTCTTTCAAGATCAGTGATTGCTTATTTTGAAAACTATGTAAAGCTTAATAAAAAAATCTCTCCTGAAGTTGTGAATGCGATTGGCCAGCTTGATAATCCTTCTAAGCTTGCCGATACGATTGCTTCTCATTTGATGATTAAACTTGCAGAAAAACAGGAAATATTAGAGCTCTTACCTGTGCGGTCCCGTCTTGAACGTGTTTTGTCCTTCATGGAAGGAGAAATTTCTGTTTTGCAGGTTGAAAAACGTATTCGTTCGCATGTTAAACGGCAAATGGAAAAAAACCAACGAGAATATTATCTCAATGAGCAGATGAAGGCTATTCAAAAAGAGTTAGGAGCAGGTGATGATAGCCGAGATGAACTCTCTGAATTAGAAGAACGTATCAAGAATACAAAACTATCCAAGGAAGCACAGGAGAAAGCTGGAGCAGAATTGAGAAAATTACGGAATATGTCTCCTATGTCTGCAGAAGCGACAGTTGTACGTAACTATCTTGATTGGTTATTAGCAATGCCTTGGGGTAAAAAATCTAAGATTAAAAACAATTTAGATTTTGCTGAAAAGGTCATGAATAATGAACATTTTGGTCTTGAAAAAGTTAAGGAGCGAATTATTGAATATTTGGCCGTACAAAGTCGCGCGTCAAAGATAAAAGGTCCCATTATTTGTTTGTTAGGTCCTCCAGGTGTAGGGAAAACATCATTAGCGCGCTCTATTGCAAAGGCAACGGGACGTGAGTATGTTCGTATCTCATTGGGAGGTGTCCGAGATGAAGCAGAAATTCGTGGACATCGTCGAACATATATTGGCTCGATGCCTGGAAAAATTATCCAGTCTATGAAAAAAGCAAAAAAATCTAATCCGCTTTTCTTGCTTGATGAAATTGATAAAATGGGACAAGATTTTCGTGGCGATCCTTCATCCGCTTTATTAGAAGTTCTTGATCCTGAACAAAATGGTACATTCATTGATCACTATTTGGAAGTTGAATATGATCTTTCTGATGTCATGTTTATCACAACTGCCAATACACTTAATATTCCAGGTCCGTTAATGGATCGTATGGAAATTATTCGTATCGCTGGTTATACTGAATGTGAGAAAATGGAAATTGTTAAACAGCATCTTTTACCAAAGGCACTAAAAGATCACTGTTTATCTAAAAAAGAACTCAGTATTTCTGATGGAGCACTAAGGTCAATTATTCAGTTTTATACACGTGAGGCAGGCGTTCGTAACCTTGAACGTGAACTCATGAAAATTTCCCGCAAATCCGTTACAAAAATTCTCAAAACACATCAAAAATCTGTAAAAGTTACAGAAAGTAATATTCATGATTTCTTGGGTGTTAAACGTTATCATTACAATCAGATTGAAGGAGAAAATCAAATTGGTGTTGTAACAGGTCTTGCGTGGACAGAAGTCGGTGGAGAGTTATTGACCATTGAAGGAGTTATGATGCCCGGCAAAGGGAAGATGACTGTAACTGGAAATTTACGTGATATTATGAAAGAGTCCATTTCAGCGGCAGCATCTTATGTACGTTCTCGTGCTGTTGATTTTGGTATTGAACCTCCACTTTTTGAAAAACGCGATATCCATGTTCATGTTCCAGAGGGTGCGACACCAAAAGATGGCCCATCGGCTGGGATTGCAATGGTGACAGCAATTGTTTCGGTCCTTACAGGAGTAGCTGTGCATAAAGATATTGCAATGACTGGTGAAATTACTTTACGTGGACGCGTTTTACCCATTGGTGGATTAAAAGAAAAACTCTTAGCAGCTCTTCGAGGAGGGATAAAAAAAGTACTTATTCCTGAAGAAAATGCAAAAGATTTGGTTGATATTCCTGATGATGTCAAAAATAATATGGAAATTATTCCAGTAAATCATGTGAGTGAAGTTTTGAAACACGCTTTGGTTAGTTTTCCAGACACTATTGAATGGAAAGAACCCTCTACAGGAGCTGTGCCAATCCGGTCAGAGAGCAGTGATAGTGAAGGAATACAGATTGCGCACTGATTCACTTATCTCATTTATAACGGCATTTTTTAGGTGGTAGAAGGTGTTGTTGAGGTTATTATTCTGTTTTTTGTTGGAAAAAGTGAAAAATTCCGTGAATAACTGTGATTATTGCTAAAAAAACAATGTTTTGGATAAAAATAAGACTTCTGTTTGCTGTACTTTTCAATAAACTGACCAATAACATGATTAAGTCATGTTCAGGTAATATAGGGAAAGGAAATATTTTATGAATAAAAGTGAATTCGTTAGCTCCGTTGCTGAAAAGGCAGGTGTTTCGAAAGCGCAAGCTGGTGTTGTTGTTGATGCTTTTATGGCTTCTGTAACAGAAGCTTTGGCTTCAGGGGGAGATGTTCGTCTTCCAGGTTTTGGCACTTTTGAAGTTTCTCATCGTGCTGCAACAAAGGGGCGTAATCCTTCAACTGGTGCTGAAATCGATATTCCAGCACGTTCTGTACCCAAATTTTCTGCAGGAAAAAGCCTTAAAGAAGCAGTTAATAAAAAATAATTTAAGCTACATTAAAAAAACCCGATTTATTTATAAACGGGTTTTTTTAACACATGTGTTATGCTTGTTTTTCACATAAAACTTTGAGATCCTTGCGATGCTTTTTATTTTCATGTATTGCTGGAAATATATTGTTTTTAGTCTTTTCAATAAAATATTGCACTGTATTAATTGAGCGCGGGTATGACTTATAAAATGTAATATTAACTTTTGTTACGCTGAAGTGTTACGGTATTTATTTCAAAACAAGATCCGTAAATAATATGAGGCGGAAAACTCTGTAAAGTCTATAAAAGTTATTATATATCACCATTTACGCTTAATAAAAGCGCATGTTCGTGCCACCGTGCTATCTATTTTTCTCAGTTCCTATAATGTTGCGACTAGCCCCAGATATCTGAGACGAGTGCATAAGGGATAGTTTTATTCTTTTACTCTTATACGCCAACCTTTCTTGTGACGCACCAAGAGGATAATTTTTATTGATTTATTAGAGAGTCTGAAATGAAAGAATCTTATGATATTCAGATTTGGTTTTTAATATTGGGATTTTTCTTGGCATTTGAGAGGGGAGAGATAGCTCCAGCTCTATCCTACAAATATTTTTTCCATATCTTTATTTCACTTGTGATATGCAAGCAAGTATTTTTCCTTCATCATACAAGAGTTAAAATGAGAGAACATCACAAATTTTTAGGGAGGAAGTTAAAAACAGAAAAATTACTCTTATAAAATAATATACATTACGTAATATAAAAACTATTAATAAAGATAGTACAGTATTACTTGTGTATTTTCCATTTATTTATTTTGATTATTCATAATATATTTATATAATTATTTTGTTTTTAGTCATTAAATCATATTAAATTGTTGATAGCGGTAAAGTTTTTTATAGCCAAAAGTTATTTTATAGCATCTACATAATTGAATAAATGATGAAACGTAGGGTAGTATTTATTGATTGGGGGAGACAGTCTTTAAAAGGCTTTAGAATGATTTTTTCACGAGAGTCATAAAGATCTATTCAGTAGGAGAGAGGCGAATCGTGTGTTTTTTATAAATAGGAGCTCTTTGATTCTTTATTTGCTAACCACTGAGTACAATCATTGAGAGCTCTCGCTGTTATGGCTTGTTTTTTTACTAATTTTTTTTCTTTACTTGGTAAGCGTTTTTCTGAATGTTTAATAGAAGCAATAGGCGGAAAGAGTCCGAAATTGATATTCATTGGCTGAAAAGATTGTGTTTCTGCTTTTTCATCTATGATGTGCCCCCCTGTAATATGATTCAAAAGGGCTCCGAATGCTGTAGTTTGTGGGGGTAGGCAAGGGGAAATATGATGATATTCGGCAGCAGCAAAACGTCCAGCAAGAAGCCCTATTGCCGCTGATTCTACATAACCTTCACATCCGGTAATTTGCCCTGCAAAGCGTAGTTGTTTTTTTTGTTTTAAACGAAGGGTTTGATCAAGAATAATTGGCGAGTTGAGGTAGGTATTGCGGTGAAGACCACCAAGACGCGCAAACTCTGCTTTTTCAAGACCGGGAATCATTCTAAAAATGCGAATTTGTTCACCATATTTTAATTTTGTCTGAAAGCCGACCATATTATAAAGCGTTCCAAGTTTATTATCTTGGCGTAATTGAACGACAGCATAGGGTTTAACTGTAGGGTTATGGGCATTAGTTAAGCCCATAGGTTTCATAGGACCATGTCTTAACGTTTCAAGTCCGCGCTCAGCCATAATTTCAATGGGGAGGCATCCATCAAAATAGGGTGTTTTTTCAAAGTCACGAAACTCTGTTTTTTCAGCATTTTTTAACGCTTCAACGAATGTTTCATATTGTTCTTTGTTGAGGGGACAATTAAGATAATCTTTTCCTGTTCCCTCAGGACCAATTTTATCATAGCGAGACTGATACCAACAAATGTTGATATCAATACTGTCGGTATGGATAATAGGCGCAATTGCATCAAAAAAAGAAAGAGCTTTTATACCGGTTATTGCTTGTAATTTTTGAGCAAGTGCAGGCGATGTAAGGGGGCCTGTTGCAATGACAACATGTTTCCAAGCTTTAGGAATTTCTTGAACTTCTTCACGTTTGATTGTTATAAGAGGGTGATTTTCAAGTGCTGTCGTAACGGTTTTTGAAAATCCATCACGGTCAACAGCAAGAGCACTACCTGCGGGAACTTTGTTGGCATCAGCAGCTTTCATAATTAACGATTTTGCTAATCGCATTTCAGCATGTAAAAGCCCTACGGCATTGGTTAATGAATCATCGCAACGAAACGAATTTGAACAAACCAGTTCTGCCAATTTATCGGTTTTATGGGCATCTGATTTTTTTTCGGGTCGCATTTCATGCAAAACAACAGAAATTCCTGACTGAGCGATTTGCCAGCTTGCTTCACACCCCGCAAGACCGCCACCGATGATATGAATTGGGATATCAAATGTCTTTAACATAATTGACTTTTAGCGTAAGCAGTTATGTATGAAAAGCATAGATTTTGTTTTTTTTTAATATATTTGTTTGCTTTTTTTCTGTAATTAATGGTATAGAAACGCCGCTTGTATAAGGTTATTAGCTTGTAAGTTTGAGCGGATGTGGCGAAATTGGTAGACGCACCAGATTTAGGTTCTGGCGGGAGACCGTGGGGGTTCGAGTCCCTCCATCCGCACCAAAGCAATCCCTTAAGTGCTACGGATTTCTACGTGTCTGAAATTCCGCTTCATGGTAAATGTAACACTCGAAGTGTTAGAATGTAATGATTATTAGAGTGGGTTGATCCCTCTCCTTAGAAAAATGAAGGTGTTTAATGCAGGTTACCGAGACGCTTAATGAAGGACTGAAGCGCGAAATTAAGATCGTGGTTCCAGCGAAAGATTTAGAAGAAAAGTTGAATGAACGATTGGATGATACCAAGGGAAAAATCAAGCTTAATGGTTTTCGTCCCGGTAAAGTGCCTAGTGGGCATTTGCGAAAAATGTATGGTAAATCCTTTATGGCTGAGATTCTCAATGAGATACTCAGTGATGCACCCCGTTCTATTTTAGCAGACCGCAATGAACGTACAGCGATGCAGCCAAAAATAGATATAGATGAAGATGAAAAAATTCTAGATGGCAAGGCTGATTTTACTTTTAGTTTAAAGTATGAAGTTTTACCAAAAATTGACATTAAAGATTTTGAACATATTAAGGTTATCCGTGAAATTGCAACTATTCCTGAACAGGATATTGATGATCAAGTCAATCGCGTCCTTTCTTCTACGCGTAATTATTCCCTAAAAGAGGGGAATTCTGAAGAAGGTGATCGTATTACTATAGATTATCAAGGTAAGCTTGAAGGCATTCCATTTGAAGGCGGGGCAGATAGTGATGCACAACTGATTCTTGGGTCAAAACAATTTATTCCTGGTTTTGAAGAGCAATTGGTTGGTGTGAAAGCTGGGGATGTAAAAACGATTTTTGTTAAATTTCCTGATAATTACAGTGCGGCACATTTGGCGGGACGGGAAGCAGAGTTTGACATTACTGTCAAAGCTGTCTTTAAACCAGATGAATTAAAAATTGATGATGAAGCAGCGCAAAAAGTTGGTTTAGAGTCTCTAGATCGCTTACGTGAGGTCGTTCGTGGGCAGATTGAAAGCCAATATGGTTCAGTGACACGTCAAAAAGTTAAGCGTCAAATTCTTGATGCTTTAGATGCTGATTATAATTTTGAGATTCCTGAAGAACTTTTAGAGGTTGAGTTTAACAATATATGGGCTCAGGTTAATGATGATTTGAAAAAGGCTGGGCGCAGTTTTGAAGATGAAGGTATTACAGAAGAAAAGGCACGGGAGGAATATCGTGTCCTTGCGCAGCGTCGTGTTCGTCTTGGTTTGGTGCTTTCTGAAATTGGAATGAAGGTTGGTGTTAAAGTTAGTGAAGATGAGCTAAAAGCAGCCGTTTTTGATCAGGTTCGACAGTATCCTGGACAAGAGAAAGAGATTATGGATTTTTTCCGTAAGACTCCGGAAGCTGTTGAAAATCTACGTGCTCCGATTTTTGAAGAAAAGGTTATTGATCATTTATTAGCACAGATAAAAGTCACAGATAAAGAAGTGACGGTTGAAGAGTTGATGAAAGAATATGACGAATCAGATGTCCTTGAAGAAAAGCCGGCAAAGAAAAAGTCTGCAGTGAAAGAAACGTCTACAGAGAAAAAAACAGCTAAGAAAAAGGCTCCTAAAAAAGCTTAATGTTTATGCAAACAACACAAGCCCGATAAAATCGGGCTTGTGTTGTAAGATTTATATCCTAGGATTGCACTGAGAGAATGGTTTTAGATAAGCCATGAGTGAATTTTAAAAAATTGGTAGTGGATTGGCAATGAGCATCATTGATACGCGTACTCCTGATTCTAAGCGTTTTATTTCTGGAGTTACAGGTGATTGGGAAGTCATCATTGGCATGGAAGTTCATGCGCAAATCATATCAAATTCGAAACTTTTTTCAGGAGCATCAACCAAATTTGGTGCAGAGCCGAACAATCATGTATCACTTATTGATGCAGCCATGCCAGGTATGTTGCCTGTTCTTAATCAAGAATGTGTTCGTCAAGCGGTTCGAATGGGGTTAGGATTAAAGGCGCATATTAATTTAAAATCTGTTTTTGATCGCAAAAACTATTTTTATCCAGATTTACCGCAGGGGTATCAGATTTCTCAATTTCGCTATCCCATTGTAGGAGAGGGAAAGATTATTATATCTGTTGGTCCAGATTCGAATGGACAATTTGAGGATATTGAAGTGGGAATTGAGAGGTTGCATCTTGAACAGGATGCTGGAAAATCGATGCACGATCAACATCCAACAATGTCTTTTGTAGATCTGAATCGTTCTGGTGTTGCTCTTATGGAAATTGTTTCCAAGCCTGATATGCGCTCATCAGATGAAGCCAAAGCCTATATGACAAAATTGCGTACGATTGTTCGTTATTTGGGCACTTGCGATGGCAATATGGATGAAGGTTCTATGCGTGCAGATGTCAATGTATCTGTTCGTCGTCCTGGTGAAGATTTTGGAACGCGCTGTGAAATTAAAAACGTTAATTCTATTCGCTTTATTGGTCAAGCAATTGAATATGAAGCGCGTCGTCAGATTGCAATTTTAGAAGATGGAGGCGTCATAGATCAAGAGACTCGGCTTTTTGATGCCGCTAAAGGTGAAACGCGCTCTATGCGCTCAAAGGAAGAAGCGCATGACTATCGTTATTTTCCTGATCCTGATCTTTTACCGTTAGAATTTGATCAAGCATTTGTGGATGCTTTGGCAGCAGACTTACCAGAGTTGCCTGACGCTATAAAAGCACGTTTTGTTAAGGAAATGGGATTGACAGTGTATGATGCTTCCATTCTTGTGACAGAAAAGGCTATTGCTGATTATTTTGAAGAAGTAGCGCGTGGGCGTGATGGAAAAATAGTTGCCAATTGGGTGATTAACGACCTTTTAGGGGCTTTAAATAAAGATAATCGTGAGATTGAAGAGTCACCAGTATCGCCAAATCAATTGGGAAGCATTATTGATCTTATAAAAGAAGGAGTTATTTCTGGAAAAATTGCCAAAGATCTTTTTGAGATTATTTGGAATGAGGGGGGAGATGCACGCCAAATTGTAGAAGAACGAAATATGAAGCAGGTAACGGATACAAAGGCTATTGAAAGAGCTGTTGATGAGATCGTTGCCAATAATTCTGATAAAGTTGCGCAAGCAAAGCACAAACCTGCTTTAGCTGGTTGGTTTGTTGGACAGGTAATGAAAGCAACAGGTGGTAAGGCAAATCCCCAAGCTGTTAATGAATTGGTTAAGATGAAACTTGGCATAGATTAAATTTTATGGGGTGGAGAAGAAGCCATACATATGATATCTTCTTGAAATTAAAGGATAGCACATTAACCTATCAATTGGAATTGTAGTTGAATTTACTAGTAACTTTTTCGCTAATTTCAATCGTTAATAATTTTATTCCAACGATTAATTTCATGAACGCACTAAATGAATGGAATAGCAGATGGCTCGTTTTTTTAAGCAAATCTTCACATGGTGGAATGGCAATACCATTGGTACGCGTTTTTTCACATGGCGCAAAGGTAAGCGGATAGGGGAAGATCAATTTGGAAATATATATTATGAAGGAGGACTTCATAAGGATGGTTATCCGCACCGTTGGGTTATCTATAAAGACTATTCTGAGGCCTCTACTATTCCACCAGGTTGGCACGGCTGGATTCATCATCGCTGTGAGTGTCCACCAACACAAGAGGATTATCATCCTTATGAATGGGAAAAGCCTCATGTTGCAAATATGACAGGAACAAGTGAGAGCTATCGACCAAAGGGGGCTATCACCTCCAATGGAGAGCGTTCTTGTGTGCATGAAGATTATGATGCGTGGTCACCTAAAAAATAACATGTTTTAATGTGCGTGTGTATTTTTGTCTTATTTGACTCTATGTTATGAAAAGAATTATTTTTTAAGGTGCGATTGATTTTGATATGATGAGATTTTTTTTATTGTTAGGGGTGAGGCATTTTATATATATTTTTTTTATGGGAATTTTAGTGTTTTTATCCTTAAATAATGGGGTGCGGGCTGAGCGTATTAGCAATGGAATTGCTGTTTTTGCAGGTCTTGACAAAATCACGGGACGGACCACACGTTTTGAAGTTACTCTTGGTAAAATTTATCAGTACGGCGCATTACAGGTAACACCACGTGCGTGTTATACGAGCTCTAAAGATGAACCCACGCGTACAACTGGTTTTATTGAAGTCAATGAAGTAACATTAGATAAAAAAATACGGCGTATTTTTACAGGATGGATGTTTGCAGATAGTCCTGGTTTGAACGCTGTTGAGCATCCTATTTATGATGTGTGGTTAAAGGATTGCAAACAGAATTCTCAAGATCGTCCTCTTCAATAATTAGTGTGTTATCTATTTATAATTCATTGGTTTATAATGGTCCTTTATCATTTTGCAACTTAATAGGAAGGTTCAAATTCCTATGATTGCCTCATTTAAATTTTTTATATTGAATTAATCCGGACTATTCTCTTGCACGTTACAAGTGGCGAATGTATCAATAAGACTGTCTAAGAAAGGAATAAAAAATTCTGTCATGAACTGTTTAAATTCAAAGATGCATCATTAGAATCAACATATTTTTTCAGTGTTTCATAAGAGACAGTTCTTGAATTATATCTGTTAAAGGTTGAAATGAAAGGCTTGTTTATATTTGTTAAAGAGATGAACTGACGCTTTTGCATGTATGAAGGAAACAGACTATCAAGTAAGTAATTCATCATGAAACACCAATTAGTATATCTAGAGAACGCTGTATTGGTATTTTTTCTCATAGAGATGTCGTTTTTCGTTCAAAGCGTAGAAGCAATGCAGGACATATTAATGGAAAAATTGAGATTTAAGATTCTTTAAAGTTTATCAATCGAAGTATAGCTTGGTTAAAAAATGCAATAATCAATATATTTCTAGTAAGAAAATAATGTTTATATATTTTTATTATACACCACCTCATAAGTGAGTTTGTCTATTCGTAAGTTCTTGTATATTGCATGGTAACTTCACATTTAAGTAAGCAGGATACCACTAAGTTTGTAAATCATATTCTTGATATCCATGCTTTTTAAAATCTTTTGTATAAAATACACGTGTTTTCATGTAGAGCTATTGAAAATTTAAAAAAGGGCTTCGAAGAGGCGTTGAGAAGATTCTGCATCACTGGGAATGGTATATTTATTTTGTATAAAGAATAACCCATTTTCTAAAAAATACGAGATTTCATACAATGAAAGTTTCTAGTCACCAACATAATGATGTTTCCCGATTGCCGAAACAACCTAAAGAACCCTTATTGAATGTTCCATTTATTATAGTTGTTTTGATAGCATTTTGTTTTTGTCTTTATTGCATTTCTCAGTATTTTTTTTCTCATCAGGTTTATGTTGAAAGCCTTGAGTTTTTTTCATTTATACCAGCATTGTTTAAGAGGGATCCTGTAGCATTTTGTTATACCATGGTGAGTTATTCATTTATGCATAGTAGTTTTAAACATGTTGCTCTTAATATGGTTTGGCTTTTGGTTTTCGGCTCTCCTTTAGCAAGGCATTTTGGTGTTTTACGTTTTTTAATTTTTTGGGTGTTAACGGCAGTTATTTCTGTTTTGACTTATTTTACATTTCATCAAGAAAGTACCATATCACTTATTGGGGCGTCAGGTGCCGTATCTGGAATGATGGGGGCTATTGCACGTTACGGTTTTCCTCGTGGTAATCTAGCTGTCAATGTGCAGAACGAAAAACTTTTGGGATCTTTATTATCTGTCAAAAAAGCTCTGTGTTCTAAGGGGGTTCTTGTTTATATGAGTGTATGGCTGACGACTGATTTGATCATAGGTATTTCTTCTATTTTGTTTGAAGAAAATGGCATCTCAATAGCATGGGAAGCTCATATTGGCGGGTTTTTTGCGGGTTTTTTGTTGGTTGGTTTTTTTGATTTTTCACAAAAAATTAAAAACTAGAATCTAAGATATTGATGTGCCACATAAAGAGCTATTGTTGCTGCATTTGAAACATTTAATGATTTAATATTTCCAGGCATGTCAAGGCGTGTTAAAGCGCAAACGGTTTCGCGTGTTTTTTTACGTAAACCTTTACCTTCTGCTCCTAAAACAAGAGCAATTTTATTCCCTGTTAATGCTGTTTCTAGAGGTTGGTCACCTTCTGAATCGAGACCAAAGCTTGTAAAACCTGTTTGATGAAGTTCTTGAAGAGCTTCAGCAAGGTTTCGTACGGTAATATAATGAATCATTTCCAGAGCTCCAGATGCCGCTTTCGCAAGAACACCGCTTTCGTTGGGAGAGTGACGGCAAGTTGTAATAAGTGCTTTAGCTTTCAATGCAACTGCAGAGCGCATAATAGCACCAACATTATGTGGATCGGTAATTTGATCCATGACAATGACCAGATCAGTATTGGTTAGTTCCGACAGTTTGCATGGTTTGAGGGGGAGAGTTTCCAAAACAATACCTTGATGAACAGCCTCATTTCCAACAAGCGAATCAAGATATTTGGGGGTGCATAATGTAACAGAGCAAGGATAATCTGATTCGGATATATTTAATCGTTTTAAGGCATTTTGTGTAACGTAAAGACATTTTAAAATTCTTTTTGGGTTTTCTAAAGCAGCCTGAACAGAATGAATGCCATAAAGATGGATGATCTCTTGCTGTAAAGAAGCAGCTTTCTTCTTTGGGTGTGTAAAAGATCGAGAAGGAGAGCCTTTTGTATCGCGATATCGGCGACGCAAACGAGCATAATGAGAATTTTGTGATGTTTTTTCTTTCATAGCTTCTTTATAACGTGTTAATAAGAAAAATAGAGAGAAAAAATCTATAATTTAAAATTATGAGCAGGAAATTTGTACAGAATTGTATTTATTCTGTTGACAGATACAATAGTAATCGTCATAACCACTTCGCAATCAGATTGAATTGAATGGGTATTCAAGATGGTTGTCGTGATGTCTCATTGCGCGACTTTATCGGTGTAATGGAGGGGTGCCCGAGTGGTTAAAGGGGGCGGACTGTAAATCCGTTGCGTATGCTACGTTGGTTCGAATCCAACCCCCTCCACCATTCATCGAAGGAGAGTTAGTACGTGGGTCATGCGGGTATAGCTCAATGGTAGAGCAGCAGCCTTCCAAGCTGAATATGCGGGTTCGATTCCCGCTACCCGCTCCAAATGGTTGTTGATGATTGGGCAAATAGGTATGATGGAGGATATTCCATTTATAGATTTGGTGGGGTTTTCCGTCTAAGAGTTGTGGTGATTGGGCTGTTTACAGTCTGGTCAGACTTAAGTTTTGCAGAACTGTCCCTAGGTGCTAATAAAAATTAGGGAATAAAACAAGAGATTAATAGCAATGGCGAAGAGCAAGTTTGAACGAACAAAACCGCATGTTAATATTGGTACGATTGGTCACGTTGATCATGGGAAGA